>JBHIBX010000245.1:0-2367 GCA_046759285.1 Candidatus Omnitrophota bacterium | reverse complement strand
ATCAACAAATTCTATATGGGCGTGGACGATCTTTTCTTTTTTGTAGAGCTCTCCGATCCAGTCGATCCTTTCGTCCGGGACGCTGACGATCGCGATATGCTCTTCGCTTTTACCGTAAGTGCCGACTTCTTTATCGGAGCCGGTAAGCGCGTTAAAGACCGTTGTTTTCCCGGACTGCTCCAGGCCGATTATTCCCAGCTTCATATGAAGAATACTACCACAAAAAAATATGTATAGCAAATAAGTTCAGGCATGTGTTATACTTTATTTTCGAAGTCATGTTAAGGTCCACCTGGTTACATCTTCTGCTTTTGGCTGTCGTGACGATCGGGGTCTACGCGAACTCCCTTGGCGGGGATTTTGTTTATGATGACAAGGCAATGATCGTCGCCTATGACCTTGTCAAGGGTATCGGGAATATTCCCAAAGCCTTTATATCGTCCACCACACTCTACGGCAATGTGAATTATTACCGCCCTCTTCAGACTATCAGCTATATGGTGGATTATTTTCTCTGGGGGGATTGGCCTCCGGGTTTCCACCTGACGAGTATATTTTTTCACATCGCGTGCGTTTTACTCACCTATATTTTCATAAGCCTGCTGTTTAATAACAAGGTTCTCAGCTTTGTTACGGCGCTTTTGTTCGCAGTCCATCCGGTCCACACGATAGTCGTGTCTTACATCGCCGGGAGAGCGGATACGATACTGTGCGCTTTTATGCTGGCGTGTTTTATTTTTTACATAAAATATCGCTACTATTCAAAAGGGAAAATAAGCTATGCGTTTTCGCTGCTATTTTTTATCATGGCACTTTTGACTAAAGAATTTGCCATGATCATCCCTATTGTGATCATCCTGTTCGACAGGTTCAGCCAGCCGTTAAGCCCCCTGCAGGAAAAGAAAAGGCCGGGACTGGATTATTTGCCTTTTTTGGCTATCCTGGCAATTTACATATTATTTAGAATGTTCTGGATGAGTTTCTTTGTGGAAGGGGCGGTGCCTCCATTCCCACTGAAAAACCGCCTGATCACAATGCCGTACTGGATCGCGCAATATCTCCGGCTTATTGTGCTGCCGAACGACCTTCATATAGGAAGACAGCCGTGGGTCGCGCAGTCGATTTTAAACGTAAAAGTCCTGGTCTCAATTGCCGTTGTTGCTGCTGCCGGCTACGCGGCCTATCGCGCAAGAAAGCGTGAAAGCGCGATTTATTTTGGAGCGTGGTGGTTTCTTCTTATGATGGTGCCGTCGCTTAACCTGGTCGCATCGTCTTATTATACTTTCTCCGAAAACTGGCTGTACATCCCGTCTATAGGGCTGTTCCTGGTCGTAGCCGCAGTGGCCAAAGAAGCCAATAAGAAAGCGGCAACAGCTTTTATAGTTATTATTACCTGTATCATGGGGTGCATTACAATATCACAGAACGCGACATGGAAAGACGAGATCGCTCTGGGGATGAATGTCCTGAAGTTCAACCCGAGGGAGTTCAAGATCTATAACAACATGGGAGTGGTTTACCTCAGCCGTGGAGAATTGGATAAGGCCGAGGAATCTTTCAAAAAGTGCCTTGAGATCAAGCCGGATACCGGCATGGCATACTTCAATCTATACAGAGTGTACATGGCGCAAGGGCAGCGCAGTCGGGCGATCCGATCCCTTAATAAGGCGAGAGAGCTGGATCCCAAAAGAGTGCAAGTATTAGTTGAGAAGATGGGGATAAGGGATTAAAATATATAAAAAGAACGGGAGAAAATTTTGAGAGGAAAAGTTATTGGCGCGTGTTTACTTGTGTTCATCGTGGCCTTCATGGCCTACGCAAATACCCTCCCGAATGACTTCATATGGGACGACGAATATTTGATCCTCAACAATTCCCAGATAAAAAGCTTTGTCCACCTTCCTAATGTTTTCAGGACTTACGTTGGATACGGAAGCGAGAACATCAACAATTTTTACAGGCCCATCCAGGAAATCTCCAACATGATCGATTATTTTTTATGGGGGGAATACCCGGTAGGGTTTCACCTTACGAACGTTGTCCTGCACGCTCTAGTCTCCATGATGGTCTTCGTGTTCCTCTTTTACTTGACGGGGAGCGTAATGGTCTCATGCATTGCTGCGCTTTTTTATTCCGTTCATCCCGTCCATTCGGAAGCCATAGCGTACATAGCGGGTCGGGCCGATTCTTTGTATGCCTTTTTTATGCTGCTATCCCTCGTATTTTTTATAAGGTATGTCAACGGATTCCGAAAAGGAGAAAACATCCCCGGGAGATATGCCTGGTCGATCATATTTTTCATTTTGTCTCTCCTTTCCAAGGAGATCATCATCACCATGCCGATCCTGATCTTCCTTTACATGTTTT
>JBHIBX010000244.1:0-2398 GCA_046759285.1 Candidatus Omnitrophota bacterium | reverse complement strand
CGGAGTGAACAATTTGTGGTTGGGGGTAGCCTTTAAACTGAACCCTGCCTTTGTCATCGGAATGGGAAATAAATACCGAACCATCCTTGGTCGCTCCTTTTGTAGCTAAAATTGTCGTACAGGCACTGGAGATGCCTGCATAAAAAAAGATAATCCCTATACTGGTTAAAAACGCGAGAAGATTTCTTCTCATCCTCTGCCTCCTTTAAGGATATATGTAGTTGACCCAACAAAGGGCAACAAGTGATGTTCCGTATTTCTTTTCTACTTTAAAAGAGTTAACTTTATGCGTCTCATCGAAAAATTCATACTCATCCGTGCTGTATCGCCTATTGAATTCTCCCATTAATGAAATGTGCAACATCTCTTTAGCAGTCTTTTCCGCTTCTTCTGCTGATATGTTATCCTCGTGCACTTTTTTGTATTCCGCCGCAAAGCCTCCGATATGTTTTCCGTCAGATTTCCTTCGCACTTGTATCCTTCCCACACCCGTAGACAGGGTATTCCCCTTGACCCCATTAACCGATGCCATTATAACTTCAATAACCGCACCGTGATGAAACCATTTCTCAGCTTCGGTTATAGGAATCTCTCTCGATTCAGGTGGCAGAACTGAGGTATACTGCATTACATTGAAATTTGCTATTCCTGCCTCCATTAAAGCTAGGTCGTATGAGCCTGTCTCCCAGGGATCGTCCCCGGGACCTATATCCGTATCTCCCCTACCGGCAGTTACAAAGTAATCTTTGGGGATTCTGTTGCCGAATACTTTGGGGTATACCTCCCAGGAAGCCTCATCCCGTGCCTGCACAGCCTCGGCAAATACCTGCCCCGAAAATGCCAGAACCAAAATAAATGGTATCACGAATATTATTGACCTACCTCTTAACCTCATAATGCGTTCCTCCTTTTAGGGGTGATTCACAAGCCCTAAGACGTATCAGGATTTTCCTTTAAAGGCGATAAACCAATGGTTTTCTCCCACTCGGACAGTGTCAAGTTAAGCAGAACCTCTGGTTTTTCTCCGACAGGCACGACCTTCCTTGCCAACACGACATAGGGAGCACAAGTCAATGCGGATCCAACATGTCCTTCAGGTATCCATTCTATTTTACCGCCCACAAAAATCTCTTTGTATTGTACCTTCTGGTCATCACCGCAGCGGATGACACTCTCAGCAATATTCCTATAGAGGCGATCTAGGAACATTGTGCGGTCCTCTTCCGATTGCAAAGAAATGGAGTGACCGGCATCTTCAATAAAAAGATTAGCGGCTGTATTGCGATCTTCAGCTATGGCTAGAGCAATGGCAGACCATACAAAAGTAGGTCCTTTCACTGTTTTTGACTTAACCGCAGATCTTACATGCGCTCCTGGCAATAAAGGAAATCTCCTTTGACTATCGGTACCAAAAAGACGTTTCCCTGCATCCAGCAGCGGTTCCACCGGATATACCGGAATTTCTGTCCCATCACTTCGTTTTTTCATAAATAAAGGTTGTAAAGTATTGTTTGCTATGGTCTCCGCTTTGGCGATATGATATCCCCACACCGCACCATTTATACCGTTGAACGATGAAGCCGTTATCATATTAATCTGACCGATATAGGTACCACCAGCTTCAGCCCGATCAAAAGCAACAATCTCTTCCAGAACCTCATCCATATCCGAGGTGACTGTTCCGATCTCCAGTGTCAATACAGATATATATCCCAGACCGCTTGCGCCGGGATTTCCATACCCATCAGAATAAGAATCAAACGGACCAACGGCGCCATTTACAACATCTTCTATTGTTAAACCTTCATTCAGACTTCCCGTCTCCGGCTTAAGTACAGTCTTTTTATCCTCGCCTACCGCACTACTACTTAAAAAGATAAGTAGCATAAACGCAAGAAGCAATTTTTTCATTTTTACCATTATCCTTTCTTATAAGCTGCAGGACTTCTAACCTGATTAAATTAACCGGGTTACAAACCTACCAACTCTTATTTAACCGTAGTGGCTATCGCTTTTCCCTGGTTGTAATGGGTGCCTACCTGGGCAGTAATTTTCACTTTATCTGCCTCAAACATAATAATAATATCGGAACCACCGAAGGTTAAGTAGCCAAATTCCTCTCCTTTGGCAAGTGTCGTTCCCACCTCGGCAGTAAGATTTACCGATGAAACTTGCGCCATGCCTATTGGCAGGACAGCCACTAAACCTACCGGTGATTCGATAATCATCAGTCCTCGGTCCTGGCTGAATTGGTAGCCTGTTCCATCCGTGACATCAAGAGAGCCATCTTCTTTCTTGATTACATCCAAGATCACCTTGCCTGGAATTTTTCGTATTTCCCGCACTTTTCCTCGCACAGGGACATGAAAGCGATGATAATCATTGACATTAAGAAACA
>JBHIBX010000243.1:0-2405 GCA_046759285.1 Candidatus Omnitrophota bacterium | reverse complement strand
GAAGATGAAGCCCGCCACAAAGAGCGCTACGATGTGCTCTATTTTTGCTATGATCCCAGAAAACCGTTTGCTCTCCTGCCGGGCGAGGACTAAGCCGAGATATACCACGAAGGCGACGAAAAGGTCAGCTAACGAATGCCACGCGTTCGCCCTTAGCCCCAAGCTTCCTGACAGGTAAGCCAAAGTGAACCGTAACGCCACCAACACGGCCTCTGCGCCGGTGGCGATCAGAATTGTCTGCTCCTTTCTACGCATATATGTCTCTCCTTTACCTTGTCGGGAAAAACTGCCAGCTACTCATTTGCCAGTTCTTCGCTTTCTTTAACCAGATCGGCAAGCGCATCATCGTAGATCGTCAACTTCGACCTGTTATATAGCTCCTCTTCCAGTTCCGCCACTCTTTTCTGGTGTTTCTCTGCGGCCAGCTCTTCTTTGACGTGTTCCTTGACTTCCTCGAAACTCTGCTGCCGTTTTTCCTCCCGCTCTCGTACCTTGACGATGTATAAACTGTGCTGGTATTCAAAGGGCTTGCTTACCTCGCCTTCCTTTAATCGAAATACATTTTCATGAAAAGCGCACCCCGCTGCAGCGTGGAAGAAATCCTGCCTCTGATAGACCCACTCATCCACCTCGCCGCCGCTTTTTGCCGTCCAATCTTCGGAGTATTCACTGGCGACAGATGCAAACGGTTCGCCAGAGCTGATCTTACTGTACGCTTCCGCGGCTTTTGCCGAAGCGCGTTTCTCTTCCTCCCCGCCGGTACGGATGCCGACACGAATGTAACTTATCTTTGCCCGCTCAGGCAGCGCGTATCGTTTTTTGTTCTCTGAGTGATACTCCTTCGCCTCGTCGTCCGTCACTTCCACCTTTTCATCCACCTCTTCACGGTGGAGCACATGCTGTAGAATATGCTCTTTGAGCGCCTCAATCTGTTCCTTATTTTCCACATCCAGCATCTCGTCGTGTGATTCTTCCAACAGCAGTTCTCTAACTATCATTTGTTCGATCAATTCCTTTTTTGCTTCAAAGCTCGCGTAGCGTTGCTGCTGCGCTTTTGAAAGCTCGGCGAATTCCCGCTGAAAGTCGCCCACAGTATATCGTTTGCCGTGAATCGTAAATAGGGCTTCGTTCTTGTTGATTTCCAATTGACTTTTCAACTTCTCCTTGTTAACAGCCTCTTTCACTTGCTCTCTTACCTCGTAAAAAGGCTGCTGCTCTTCGTCCTTTTTGTCGAGTAGCTTCACGATGTAGTAGCTATCTGACGCTTTGAAGACGTCGCTTGTTCTGCCCTTCTGAAGCGAAAATACCTTTTCGTCGAATTCTTTCCCAAGAGAGCCTTTTGCGATATAGTCCGGCGCTTTACCGCCATCTTGCGCATAGTCTCCATCGGAAAATTTCTGTGCCACTGCTTCAAACGTTTCCCCTGAACGCAATTTCACGAGGGCGTCCTCCGCTTTCGCCTTAGCTCGCTCCTCTGGTGTATCCGCACCAATTTTTATCTTTATCTGCTGGATTTTCACCCGTTGTGGCTGGCGGTATTCATCCCGATGCAGAAAATAGTATTGCTGCAATTCCGAATCGGCAGGCTCTTCCACCTTCAGAAGATCGAAGTTCTTCGTGACGACGGCGTTTTTCCGCAACTCCTCGATTAGCTCTGGAATATACTTTTCTTCCTTTTTCTTCCGCAGCGTATTCTCTATCTCATACTTCGCTTCCTCGAGCGGTCTACCCTGATATTTCTCCAGATTCTCTTCATAATATTGCCGGACCTCTATCTCATCCGGGTCAATTTTATCCTCATGGGTTTTCAGATGCAGGCTGGATAGATTTACTTCATCGGCGATATGCTTTAAGCCATGCTGCACGTTCTCACGGCGCTCTATCCCTTTTTCTTTGACCCACTTCCTGATAGTCGTCTCCGTCACCATCGTTTTGACCAGCTCTTTCAGACCCTCAAAATTCTCCAGCCGTTGGTGCAGTTCACCACAGTCGGAATGTTGCTCGCAGGGCTCTGTTTCCGCGCATTTTGAGTGATCAAACCCATGCGTCGGGCATTTCTGATGTTTTTCACATCTTGGGAAGCGCTTTAAGCGTTTCACTAATTCTTCCTTCAGTTGCACTTTTGTGATCACGCCTCCATCAAAGGTAGCCACGACGTTCTCGTCGATTCCCTCCGGCTTTTTGTCCCCGCATCCAACAGATACCGTAATTGCGGCGCAAAGACATAAGATGAAAGAAAAAAGGCTTATCCTATTGCCTTTACGAAGCATTCTTGTCATAATGGACAACACCTCTTCCCAAGAAATGGAAATTGGCTCGAACAGATTTCTGCCACAATCCGCTTCAGGCCTTCGACCAGCGTTGTATGGCTGAAAGCATCTCACCAGTGGTGAAGGGCTTCTTGA
>JBHIBX010000242.1:0-2411 GCA_046759285.1 Candidatus Omnitrophota bacterium | reverse complement strand
GAGCGCATCGTCCATCTCTTTATGGTCAGGACCAAACCTTCTGAAATCATCAAAAAGTTCCGGCGACGCCCTTTCAGCTTTTATTTTAATCTCTATCGGTTTTCTGTTCGGGTGAACGATGTCTACGGCCCGGAATTGTAATACTCCCGTCTTGCTGTCCTTCCCGTCAGGTACAAACACTATTTCCGAAGTAATTATCCACTTGCCGATAAGGCCGGATCCCTTGGAAAGTTCCTTTAACGTGACAATAAGTCCTGATTCACCTCTCCCTTTGAACCTGATCGGGGATTGAAGTTTCGGCAAGGAAACATCTTCGCCCTGGATATGCTTAACCGGCAGGGCAACCTTCCCGGAAACATCCTCCAACGGCTTTAATAATCGACCTCTTAAAAATTCCAACCTTTCTCTATCCAGGACCCCCGGATTCTTTATGGCCGCGACCATGCTTTCGCAGAGATCCTCTTTCGGCTCAAGGAGGGCGTAATTGCTCACACAGCGGCTTGGATCAGCTGCTTTCATATCAGCAACAAGGCCGCCCGGAAGCGGGATCGGAGATGCTGATTTCTCCCAGCCGAACTTCTTTTGCCATTCATTGAGCAGCATCATCCCGGCATCTGTTGTGATCTCCTGAAGCTTGTGCGTAAGTTCATGTATCAATGTTCCTTCAAAGTTCGAAACTCCTTTTATCCTGTGCTGTATGGGCCGTAATGCATTAGGATAAAGGATTATTCCTTCTCCGAACGGAATTCCCGCCCCATTCAACTCTTCACCGGATTTAATATTGATCTTCGGAACATTATCGATCAAAATATAACGGCATTTTTTAACGGCTTCTCCGCCGGCGATGACCGAAAACCGATGCAAAATATCCGTCATAATGGAAATCTGTTCTTCGGACAAAGGCTCATTCCAGTTATACACATCAACCACATGATCCCCCACCGAAATGGAAATCTGTTCCCCGGGAAGACCTCTCTTTGCCCAGGAGCTCTGAAACCACCAGTTTTCCCTGCGAATCCGGTTTTTTATTTCCAGTTCCATCTTTTCACGGGAATCGTCCGATCCGGGCCTCAGAAAGTCTGCGGATTCGAATTCTTCTCCCCTCTCTGGCACCATTTGGACATCAATATCAAGTGTTTCCGGATAGGCGGGATGAATAAAAACTTCGGCTTTTGTTCCGGGAGTAATTTTCTTTATTTCCTCCTGCGTTAATCTCACATCTTCCTCGCCCCATCTCTGCCTTTGAAATAGACGATACGCATAATGGTCGCGCATTTCCACGATTTTCCTGTATTCGCATCCTTCTTTATTTCTGTATTCTTCCAAAGCACCCTTACCGCCTTTAATATGCGGTACTATATTTATCCCAGATGCATGGGCGACTTCGTGGAATAACGCGATCGGATTATCTTTAAGGGGCTCGACTATACCGAGACATGCCGGGGGGCCGCCGTAAATGATATGATCTCTCGGCACTGCAAAGCCGCCAATGCCGTAAGGGTTAGGTTCAAGGATAAACCTGTTTTCTTCGGAAGCGGGAGGCCCCGAGAACTTATTTTCGGTGGGGATCAAACCAAGCGTCTCTTCTAATGCTTTATCTATTTCGGGTATGCCGGTCCTCTTGCACTTTTCAAAAGTGCCCGGAGGCGCCCTCCTTGCAAAAAGAACAATGCGTTTTACTTCATTAGTTTCAATATTTACGGCCCAAAAGACGGCAACGTATTTTTTTAATTTTTCGTCATAAGTAAAATTAAACTCTTCCAGCGACCGCCACTTGCCGATAAGGCCGGAAGAGGCTTTTTTCCCGGCATCCGGTTTATAGAGAAGCGCTTCCTGTAATGACTCAAACCCGGCTTTTTTTGTCCACTTGTTGAGGACTTGCAGGTTTTTGACCAGCAATGTAATACGTAAAGGCACATTTACATTGCTTCTTTTCAGCTGAACCAAGATATCCAGTATGAGGTCTTCAAGGTTTTTCCCGTCCCCTGAGAGGCTTTTTGCTAGCGACTTCAGAAGCTTATCTCTTGTGCCCTTCTTTCTTAATTTCTTGTTTTCTTCCATTTCGGAAAGATAATTAAGAAAAATCTCCAAGCAACCTCTCGCGCTTCCGTCTTTTATGAGGTCCCAGAAAAGTTGCCTGTCTCTTTGACTAAGTTTCAGGTACAAACTCCTGTCGAGTATCGCGACATTGCCTTCTTTTGTGACCTTGAAATTGCCGAGATGGACATCGGAGTGGACCAGAGAAACTTCGTCTTTCTCAAGGCTCGGCGGTGTTCCGATCCTGGCCAAAAGTCCGCCGAATCCGCCCTTTGTCCTCTTCAATCTGCGCAGAAATCCCAAAACAGTGCCTAAAAAGCCGCTGAATAGGTTTGAAAAATCACCCAGAAAGATCTGGTCGAAGTAATTCTTAA
>JBHIBX010000241.1:0-2413 GCA_046759285.1 Candidatus Omnitrophota bacterium | reverse complement strand
TTTGCTCAAGATCTCTTTTATTTCTTTCATGGAACCGGCCAGACTCTCATTCGCAGCCAGGTCCTCCACTTTCCTGTCCAGATATTTTATTTTTCCTTTTTCAAAATCGACCTCGGCAATGCCCAGTTCCTGTGGGGGCGAAAAACTCCTGATGATTTCCTGGCTGATCTCCCTGGGGTATTCCCTCAAAAGGTCGGCATATATATACCGCTGAGGAAGACATGCCCTTATAAGCTCTGAAACGGAAACGCCTCTTCCTTCGCAAGAAGTATGGCTGACAGGAGAGGCAGCACGGTATCCCTTGTCGGGAGCGCTTTCAGGGGCTTGCCCTCGATCGTCCAATCGCTGCCTGTAAGAAAGCCGCCGTTGGACTCCCAGCCGACGACCTTGGCCTTGGCGTTTTTGTCAAGTTCGTCATTCATTGCCTTGATCACGTACGGTGAGCCTATCTTTGTCTGGACGACCTCGATCCCTTTTTCACCGAGAGCGCTGACTACTGCGTCGTTAGCGCTTATTGGGATCGCCGCAAAATCCGGTTTAAGATACATCGAGACAAGCGCACCGAGTTTGTCGCCCGGCAGGAACTCGCCGTTCTCGTCCGCCAGGAGCGGCCGGTCCGAATCCCCATCAGTTGATATGACGGCGAACGGCTTGTATTTTTCTGCCAGATCCTTGAGAAGTTCCCGTGTCTTGTCCGTGACTTTTTCAGTATCGACGGCCACGAACTTTTTGCTTCTTTCGGCCGTGATGATCTCAGCGCCCAGTTTTTCAAATATCCCCTTGACTATGTCCCTACCGACTGCGGAATGCTGGTAAAGGACGATTTTTAAGCCCGCGAGACAGTTTGAAGGAAACGCTTCCGCATAACGCCGGATGTAAACACTTATCGCGTCTTCTTTTTCGGGGGGAAGCGCCTGGCTTGCCTTAAACATGCCGCCATCATCGAACTGAGTCTCTTCGTCACTTTTTGCGTATTCTTCTTTTCTGGCGTTGGCAACATTTTCCAGTATTTCGGATTCGTCCGACTTAAGGACTTCCCCGGACTTCTTGGTGAACTTTATTCCGTTTCTGTCTTCCGGTATGTGACTGCCTGTGACCATAACACTCGGACAACCATTCTGCATCGCGTAATATGTGATCGCCGGGGTCGGGAGCGTGCCGCAAAACACAACTCCGCATCCTGAGTCTTGAATAGCTTTAGCTACCGCGGTCATGATCCTGGGAGTGCTTGAGCGCAGGTCACCTCCGAGGGCTATTTTATTGTGTTTTTCGTCTATTTTCCCTCTTTTCTTCAAAAAGGAGATAAACCCCATCGTGTTGATATAGCACTCCATGTCGGTCATTTCGGTGACAAGCGCCCTGAGACCGCTGGTCCCGAACCTTAAAGGTTTGAACTTCTCCCGTTCAGACATTACTCTTCATCCTTTCAATTAACGGTTTTCGAAAGCCCTTATCTATTTCCGTTTCGATTTTCGCGGGCGGTACCTCTCTCTGCCTCATTATTTTCTGCTGCTCTTCAAAGGACCTTGGGTTACCAAACTTCGTAACTTTATAATTTTCGGCGCTCCCTACGTTCAGGGTGCTGTCAGCCCGCCAGGCTTCTAATCCCTTGCCTATATTATGCATATCCGCGGGCATATTCGTGTGAACTTCGTCTTTTTCTATTGTCAAGTTCTCGCTGACTGACCTGAAGGAAAAAGCTCTTTCCTTCATCTTGAGACCAAATACAGCCGATTCGTAAACAACCGACTCTTTTTTTATTTCCGCGTTGCGCAAGTCGCTCCGGATAAGAACCGCACCGGTTATTTTAGCTTTTCCGTAAAGTCTGGTATCGATTAGAACACTTCCGGTCACGCTTCCGTCTTTCGGGTAAACACATTCACCATCTATTATATTGCCAAACTCATCAGTTGTCTGCCCTAAAGCTGCAAGTTCTCGCGCGAAATCTCCTTCAGGGGTGTTTTTCGCGACAAGATGCAAAGACTCGCGCGCCTTCGCAAGCTGGCCGATATCACCCCAGTAGAGGTCTTCCCCAAAGTCGATCACCTTGATCTTTAGCGGTTTTCCTCCATGCCTCGCGCTTATATTTTGCTTTAACTTCTGGCATGCGGAATAGAAATCGGGGTGATCCCTTAAAAGTTCCTCCAGGTCAGGGTCTTCGGACTTCTCGACCTCCTCTTTCCATCCCTCTTCATCCAGCGTCAAAGCGTCACAGAGATACCCGTCTACATCGACCCATCCCTGCCAGTTTCCGAAGATCTTCATCGCTTCTTCTATGAAAAGATAAGAAAACGCGGGGCTTCCTATATGCACTATCGCCGAGGCATCCGGCCTGTCTTCAATATCAAGTCTTTTAAGAAGCTCTTTTCGGGGCCTCCTTCTTATCTGGACAATAAGGTTGTTTCTTTCGTCG
>JBHIBX010000240.1:0-2445 GCA_046759285.1 Candidatus Omnitrophota bacterium | reverse complement strand
TCTCCGAGTTCATACTTTTCGCTGTCAGGCGCTACGATCGCCCCGACCTTATACCATACGGGCCTTACCATCTTTTCCTCGATCTTGAAGATCCCGACCGGCGTAGAATTGTCCTTGCCCGTGGAGACGGAGTAAGTCTTAAACGGTTCTCCGTCTTTTTCCAGGGTAAGGACATTGTCGGACTTGTCCACCAAAATGTAAAACCTTGAGACGTTTATCTTTAATTTCTGGCCGGGTTTTATGAGGTCTTTCTCGAGATTGTTTATCTTCTTTATAAGCCCGACTGTTGTGTTGAACCTTTTGGCGATCAGGAAAAGATTATCGCCGCGCTGGACTTCGTATTCGACGCTGTCTTCAGCTATCACGGGAGAAAGGAGCGTTTTCATGTTTAGATCGCCTATCGTATCCTGTATCTTGGCGGCGTCCTTGATATCCGGAAAAGTCCTGAGAAGCCTCTTGTAGTAATAAGTCGCTTTGATATAATTATCGTTCTTTTGATAGATGGAGGCCAGTTCTCTTAAGGATTTTTCGGAGTATTTTGAAGTGGGATACTGGCTGACGGCTATTATGAAAGCGTTGACGGCTTTAGCCTCTTCGCCTTCTTTAAGAAATCGCCTCGCCTGGTCATAAACAAGCTTTGACCTGTCGAGTCTTTCGATTTTTGCTTCCGGCGTCATCTTTAAAATAAAAAATGAGATCCCGGAAATGACAATGATGAAGATAAAAATAAGAACAAGAAGCACTCTTCGATCCATGTCACCAGCTCCTTATTAGAATATTAAACTGTAAAATAAAAAACCGGTAGCAAGCCCCACGGCTATACCGGCAAAAACCTGAACGGGCGTGTGTCCGATAAGTTCTTTCAGCCTGTCTTCCTGGATCTGTTTCCTCCAGTAGATGTCATCCAGTATCTTGTTTAAGACTTCAGCCTGCTTGCCTGTAGCGCGGCGGACTCCCTGGGCGTCGCATATGACGATTACAGCAAACATAAGAGCCACCACGAAAATGGCCGTGCCTGTACCTTCCTGGATGCCCACGGCAGTAGCCAGGGCGGTCACACCGGCCGCATGGGAACTGGGCATTCCGCCTGTCCCTACGAACCACTTAAAGTTGAATCTTTTCTCGACCATCACGCCTATGATAACTTTTATGATCTGGGCGGCCAACCATCCGCAAAAAGTCACTATGACGATCTTGCTGTGAAAAAAAGCATAAAAAGAAACCTTCTCTAGCATAATTTATCTTTCCTTGTAAATAAGTAAATATTTATTGTTTACGGCACTATTCGGTCATAATTATATTATAGCAGCGGGCAAAAAGCAAATGATTAGTGCTGGATGAGCGAAAGGGCCTCTGACCGGGTCTTCTGACTTGTGCGGAATATCCCCCTCACGGCACTGGTCGATGTGATAACACCGGGCTTTTTCACCCCCCTCATGCTCATGCAGAGGTGTTCCGCTTCGATAACCACAAGCACCCCTTTGGGGCGCAGCTTTTCCATGATGATGTCGGCTATCCCGGTCGTCAGGCGCTCCTGGACCTGGAGGCGTCTGGAGAGGGTGTCCACGACCCTGGCTATCTTGCTAAGCCCGGTGATCCTGTTATCGTCCGGGATATAGGCGACATGCGCCTTCCCGATAAAGGGCACCATGTGATGCTCGCATATGGAGTAAAGAGGTATGTCTTTAAGAAGGATTATCTCGTCGTGCTCTTTCTCAAAGAACACTTCAAGCTCGCTTCTTGCGTCTCTTTTCATTCCCCCCAGTATCTCTTCGTACATTTCGGCGACTCTCTGGGGAGTCCCTTTTATTCCGTCCCTTTTAGGGTCCTCGCCTATCGCCTCGAGTATATCCTTCACCGCTTTCGCTACTTTCTTCTTATCCATGCGTTACCTCCTATTTCCCCACACAAAACTGGGAGAATATTCTATCTAACACACCGTCCCCGATAGATTCACCTATTATAAGCCCCAGATAATAAACAGCTTCGTTCAGGTCGCTCACCAAAAGCTCGCTGTTATAATCCTTGCCGGCAAGCCCCCTGCCGCGTTCGACCGCCTCAAGCGCCTTTTCAAGCGCCTGTTTATGTCTGGAGTTCGTGACGATCGTCCCCTCCGGCATTCCGCTTTTCCCTCCGAAGATCTTCTCTTCTATCGCGTCTTCCACTCCCTCCAGGCCCTTCTTTTTCAGCGCCGAGACCTCAAGAACGGTCTTAGTGCCGAATCTTTTCTTGATTTCACCTGTCTTCACCGCCCGCGACAGGTCGATCTTATTGGCAAGGGTTATCACATTTTTATCTTTTATTGTATCGTATACTTCTTCGTCTTTTTTTGAAAGCGGTTCGCTGGAGTCGACCATAAAGATAACGATATCAGCCTCGTCCAGCTTCTCTTTTGACCGCCTGATACCTTCTATTTCGAACCGGTCGCGGGTTTGTATTTTAAAC
>JBHIBX010000239.1:0-2446 GCA_046759285.1 Candidatus Omnitrophota bacterium | reverse complement strand
GCGAGTGTAGATAAGACGTATGAAGCCGCGGTGATATTTACGATGGGAGATGTAAAGGTGGATAAAGAAGCCGATGGAAACTGGGTTCCCGCTGAAATAGGCGAGAAGCTCAAAACGGGCGCTATCATAAAAACCGGCGCAGACGGCATAGCAGAGATAGTTTTTGACGCGGAGGGCCTCAACATTGTTCGGATCAATGAAAACACACAGATCACCGTCGAGAAATCCATGATCGATCTTTACGATGGTAAATTGTATGTCAGTTTCGAGAACTTGGCACCGGGGTCGGAGTTTAAAGTAAAAACACCGGTTGCAATATGCGGCATCGAGGGCTCAGATTTTATGGCAGAATTTTTAAGAGCCTTAGGTTTTTTTGATGTAGATGCAGTCAGTGATGAAGTTTGGGCGCAGGGTCTTGACGAACGTGGAAGGTCGACAGGTCCGATGACCGTACTACCTCAAGGTTGGGGGGTGCGCGTTAAAAAGGGCGGAAAGGTGGGAAAGCCCGCAGTTACTAGCCAGGACAGAAAAAGAGACTTTGACGCCTGGAAAAGAGTTCTTGAAGAAGAAAGGATAATAAGAGAAAGAAGAATTGTGGAAAAGCCTGGCGAACCCGAACGCCGAGAAGGAGACCAAACTGAGGGAAGCCCATTTCTTCAATAATAAAAAAAGGGGGAAATACATGTCATTTTTATACGGAAAAAAAGTGAAGACATATCTTTGTTATATGCTGGCAGTGTTTTTAGTGATAGGTTTTGCCGGCAGCGCCTTTGCCCAGAGGAAACCAAATTTACACATCGGGACTCTTGAGTTCCACCCCTTTGCTTATTATGACCAGTTATATGACACTAACATATTCCTTGAGCCCAGGGGCCATGAAAATGACGATTTTATCTCTGATATTGGACTGGGTATGGCGGCAAAGATGCCCTTAATTGCTGAAAGAGAAGAAGACTTTATGATAGAGGGCTCTTACAAAATGGATATTTTGGCATTCTGGAGAAATAGCCAGATCAACAGGGTTGATCATACCGCTACTGGGTTGTTGGATCTTAACTTTGCGAATGATTTCAGGTATACGGCAACGGAATATTTTAATAAAACCGCTGACCCCCCAAACTCTGAAAGAACTTCTCTGGACAAAAGACTAAGAAACGTTCTTAGCCAGACCCTTGGTTATACCCGGGAAAAGATAACCCTTGAAGCAGGCTATGAGCTGACAACGGATAAATATATGCAAATAAGCAATCTGAACCATAACGAACATAAGTTTACAGCAGCCAGTTTCTATCAGATTTTTCCCAAAACGTCCCTTTTTGGCGAATATAACTTCGCTAGAACTGTCTATCATAACAACATAACCAACAGCGACTCCATATTTAATCAAGGGTTCTTTGGCATCGAGGGTATTATTGCACCAAAACTTACAGGAATAGCTAAAGCAGGTTTCCGGTTTGTGGACTATGACGACAAAGATGCAAGCGATTGGGCAGGTTTTGCCCTGTTTGTAAACGTCAAATATGACGCTACAGAACGGACCGAATTAAACTTATACGCTGACAGGACATCAGAGGAATCAACCTATCAGGGAAACAGCTATTATGAAAAGAACAAGATAGGCCTGAATGTGAACCACGAACTCATGGAACGTTTATGGATTGATGGAGACACGTTTCTTCAGTATAATGTATATCCAACAGAAAGCCTAGAGGGAAACCAGATAACGAAAAGAAGAGATACACTGTGGGGCCTAGGGTCAGGCTTAAAATATGAGATCAAGGAGTGGCTTTTCGTAAATGGCGGTTATGAGTTTAAACAACGCGACTCCAAGTTTGATGATTTGGACTATAACGATCATAAGGTTTCAGCTCGCTTAACGCTAACATATTAAACACAATTTGCACTGTCATCCTGAGCGACCCTGAGCGAAGTCGAAGGGGAGTCGAAGGATCTATTAAATAGCCCGGGTTTCAACCCCGCCTACTTTTTACCCCCTTGACACAACCCCCCAAAACGCGATAGAATAATAAAAAGTTAAAAATGCTTGGCCCCCTTATGCTGAATCGCTTGGCATTAAGGAAGGGCATGAGAAACAATATAGTTGAATTGAAAGAGCAGTCCTCTAAACGAGGGGACTGCTCTTTTTTATTATTAAATCTCTTAATAAAGCCAAAACTTAAAATTAACTGAAAATTAACACCATCACCCGTGTTCGCGTGATATGCTTTAACTAGAGGGACAAGAAGGTAAGCACGGAGAGAAAAATGAACTTATTTAATTTTATAAAAAAGACGATACCTATTTTATTAATTCTAACAGTGCCCCTCTGTCTATTTGCTGCGGAGCCCGATGATACTTACTATTCCTACCTATGGGGCCTTGAGAGGATCGATGTCGAAAGAGCATGGGATATTTCAACCGGTGAAGGCGCTGTCGTTGCAGTGGT
>JBHIBX010000238.1:0-2449 GCA_046759285.1 Candidatus Omnitrophota bacterium | reverse complement strand
TCTACCTGCATGGGTGTTAACATCGAGGTTGCTCCTACTCACATTGCGGGATTGCCTGTTGCGGTAAATATAGGGTGTCACGCCTTGCGCAGCGTCAGTGCGGTGATTTAATATGAAAAAAATTCAAACGCCTCTAGACGAGAAAACGATCACATCTCTTAAAGCGGGAGATGAGGTATTGCTTACCGGTACGATCCTGACGGCTCGAGATCAGGCCCATTTAAGACTGACGAAGCTTATAGAAGGGCAGAAGGAGCTTCCGGTTGGCTTAAAGGGTCAGGTGATCTATTACTGCGGACCGACGCCCTCTCGCGACAGACCCATCGGTTCCTGCGGCCCAACGACATCCGGACGTATGGACCTTTTTACTCCACGGCTTCTTGAAGTGGGCGTGAAGGGCATGATCGGTAAAGGCAAGAGATCTCTTAAAGTCAGGGAGGCGATCAAGAAGAATAAAGCGGTTTATTTCGTTGCTCCCGCTGGAGCCGGGGCTTATTTGAGCGAAAGAGTCCAGGCGAGCAGAATGATGGCCTTCGAGGAACTGGGAGCCGAAGCTATTTACGAACTTAAGGTAGAAGATTTCCCCCTCATCGTAGCTATTGATTGCGAAGGCCAGGATATCTATAGTAAGATATAGGTAAGATAGAGAGGAGCTGTAATGCGAACAGATGGTCGGACAGCCAATGCCATGCGTAAAGTGTCTTTCAAGACCGATTATATCAAATACGCTGAAGGTTCATGCCTTATAGAACTTGGAAATACCAAAGTGGTTTGCACCGCGAGCATTGAAGACGGTGTGCCGCTTTTCCTAAGAGGACAGGGAACAGGATGGCTGACGGCTGAGTACGGCATGTTGCCGCGGTCCTGCCAGAAAAGAGTGACAAGGGAATCTTCCAAAGGCGGAAAAGGCGGGAGAACGTACGAAGTGCAGCGTCTCATAGGCAGGGCGCTTCGCAGCGTGACGACACTTGAGCTTCTTGGCGAGCGGACCATATGGATGGATTGCGATGTGATACAGGCGGACGGGGGAACGCGATGCGCGAGCGTAACAGGAAGTTTTGTCGCTCTATGTCTTGCGCTTAACAAGTTAAAAAAGCAGGGCGAGTTCAGTGCCATACCGATAAGTAATTATATAGCCGCGGTCAGTGTGGGGATAGTCGGTGACAATATCTACCTCGACTTGGCCTATGACGAGGATTCACGGGCTGAAGTGGACATGAATGTCATCATGACCGATTCCGGCAAGTTTGTTGAAGTGCAAGGCACGGCGGAAAAAGAACCGTTCAGCAGGGCGCGCATGGACGATATGCTTAAGTCAGCCAAAAAGGGCATAGATCATCTTATTACAAAACAAAAAGCCGCATTAAAAGGAGTTTTCGATGACTAGGATACTCGTAGCAACCCATAACCACAAGAAACGCCGCGAGTTAAAAGCCCTTCTCAAGGAATTCAAAAAGGTCAAAGTTCTGGATTTTGATAATCTGGACGTAGCGTCGCCGAATGTCGTTGAAGACGGCAAAACCTTCCGCCAGAACGCTGTTAAGAAAGCCGTTACTGTTTCAAAGTTTTTTGACGGCCTGGTCCTCGCTGATGATTCCGGGCTTGAAGTCGATGCTCTTGACGGCAAACCCGGAATAAGATCTGCCAGGTTCGCCAGGGCGAAAGCGACCGACGATGAAAACAACAAAAAACTTCTTTTTCTCCTTGAAGATGTCCCCGGCAAAAACCGGAACGCAAGATTTGTATGCCACATCGCATTGGCAAGAAAAGGCCATCTTTTAGGTAATTTTGAAGGGGTTGTAAAAGGAAAGATCCTTATAAAGCCAAGAGGCAATAACGGATTTGGTTACGATCCTGTTTTTCTTCCCGCCGGATACAAGAGGACCTATGCGCAGATGGCCCCTTCCTTTAAGAATAGAATAAGCCATCGCAGCGCCGCTTTAAAGGAGCTTAAACAATCTATCAAAAAATACCTATCCTAATTTATCCTGCTCCTGATTGAATTTCTGTTGACTTACTAATTCATAGCACATAGAATAAATTATTCATTTAAACGTGGTGGGCGTAGCTCAGCTGGTAGAGCGCCTGACTGTGGCTCAGGCTGTCGTGGGTTCGATCCCCATCGCTCACCCCACTATTTTCTTAGTTTGCGGGAAGTAGCGCAGCCTGGCTAGCGCACCTGCTTTGGGAGCAGGGGGTCGCGGGTTCGAATCCCGCCTTCCCGACCACGCGGGTGTGGCGGAATTGGCAGACGCGCTGGCCTTAGGAGCCAGTGGTTTATCCATGGGGGTTCAAATCCCTCCACCCGCACCAGATTAAACAGGTGCGCCCGTAGCTCATTTGGATAGAGCATCTGCCTTCTAAGCAGAGGGTAGCAGGTTCGAATCCTGCCGGGCGTACCATTTTATTATAATGAAACAAGCAATTTTCATTATACTCACCTATTTTT
>JBHIBX010000237.1:0-2484 GCA_046759285.1 Candidatus Omnitrophota bacterium | reverse complement strand
TTGGTGGCATGGTCTGGATAGGTATTATAGGTTTTGTGGACGATTGTATAAAACTTAAGACCGAAAGCTCCAAAGGGATACGCGCTGCCACTAAACTCGCGGGCCAAATAGCCCTTGCCTTGATAGTGGGCATCTTCGTTTTGAGGCATGAGGGCATAGGGACTGAACTGTATTTGCCTTTCCTGAAAAATGCCGTCGTCAATCTGGGCGTATTTTATGTCCTTTTCATTTTACTGGTGATCGTTGGCACTTCTAATGCCGTGAATCTTACCGATGGACTGGACGGCCTGGCCACAGGCTGTGTTGTGTTTGTCGCTCTTACGTACGCTCTCATGAGCTATGTCACGGGAAACGCGGTTATCAGTGAATATTTGAATGTTTTTTACCTGCCCGGCTCAGGGGAGCTGACCTGCTTCTGCGCGGCGCTGGCCGGAGCGGGATTGGGGTTTTTGTGGTTCAATGGCCCCCCTGCGAATATTTTTATGGGAGATACGGGGGCGCTTTCCCTTGGGGCCGCGATCGGTATAGTGAGCGTTCTCATTAAAAAAGAGATCCTCCTGCTTATAGCGGGCGGCATTTTTGTGATAGAAGCGCTGTCTGTTATTTTGCAGGTCCTTGTGTTTAAAATGACGAAAAAGCGTCTCTTCCTAATGACCCCGATCCACCATCATTTTCAGATCAAGGGATTGCCCGAACCAAAGATCACGGTGCGGTTCTGGATAGTCGCCGCTATACTCGCTCTTTTGAGCATGGTCACGTTGAAAGTGCGGTGACATATAGTATGATTAATGTAAGAGGCAAAAAGATATTAGTAGTTGGGCTTGGTGTGAGCGGTTACGCAGCCGCGGAATTGCTCGCGCGCAAAGGCGCTCAAGTCAGGATCACCGAAAGTTCCGATAACACAGAGATAAGGGAGCGTCTCGAGGAGCTTTCCCGGTATCCTATGGAATCCGAGATCGGCGCGCATACCGAAGAATTTTGTAAGAGCTGCGACCTTGTCGTTGCCAGTCCGGGAGCCCGGCCCGACTCACTCCCTCTATCCCTCGCTAAAAGCAGGAAAATCCCGGTTATAGGTGAACTGGAGCTTGGATTCAGGTTTTGCCCCGCTCCTATAATAGCTGTAACAGGGACGAACGGCAAAAGCACGACAGTAGAACTCATTGGCAGGATACTTTCTGTCTCGGGAATGCACGCAGTTGTTTGCGGGAACATCGGCAATCCCTTGAGCGGTGTGTGCGAAGAGCTTACGGAAAAAAGCGTGGCCGTTGTAGAAGTAAGTTCTTTTCAGCTTGAGACAATAAAGGATTTTAAGGCCCATATCGCGGTGCTTTTGAATATTTCGGAAGACCATTACGAGAGGCACGGCGGCTACGATTCTTACAAGGAAGAAAAGTTCAGGATCTTCTGCAATCAGGATGAGAACGATTGGGCAGTGGTTCACTCGGATTTTCGCGGGAATGAAATGTTGGAAAAAACGCGAAGCCATGTTGTATATTTCGGCCCCGAAAGCAAAGAAAAGATCCTGGAGGTCATAAAGGAAGAGGAGATACCTCTCGAGGGAAGACATAACCTTGACAATATCGCATCCTCCATTCTTGTAGCGAGAATTATGGGTTCAAGCGATGGATCTATACGAGAAGGTATAATGACTTTCAAGGGGCTGGCTCACCGGTTTGAAAGGGTAGGCGTCTTTAACGGAATAGAATTTATAGATGATTCGAAAGCCACGAATATAGACGCGACAAGATGGGCGCTTGAGTCTCTTGAGGGAAAGGTCATCCTTTTAGCCGGCGGCAGGGATAAAGGCGGTGATTATTCCTCCATTTCAGCGCTGGTAAAAAATAAGGTAAAAGCTATGGTCCTCATAGGCGAAGCCCGTGACAGGATAACGGAGACTTTTTCATCCGTCGTTCCCGTGCATGCCGCTGAGACTATGGCGGAAGCCGTTAACCAGGCGCGTTCCATCGCAAAGGAAGGCGATACAGTCATGTTGTCGCCGATGTGTTCAAGCTTTGACATGTTTTCCAGCTACAAGGAGAGGGGAGAAGCCTTCCAGCAGGAAGTAAAAAAGGTTACGCTATGAATAAAGATGCAAAGATAGTGTTTCTGGCCGTGTCCATACTGGTCATGATGGGGATCATCATGATCTATTCTTCGAGCGGCGTCTACGCGCATGGGACTTACGGGGACAGCCTGTATTTTGTGAAGCGCCATCTCACGTATCTTTTTATCGGTCTTGCGGCTGCGATATTCTGTATGGCCGTTCCCGTCAAAAGTATACAGAATAAAGCCAGGATGATCATGTTTCTTTCACTCCTCTTTCTTGTCGCGGTTCTTTTGCCGGGGATAGGGTCCGAGGTATCCGGAGCGCGCAGGTGGATAAGATTCGCGGGTCACGGGTTTCAGCCTTCAGAAGCCGCAAAACTGGCGCTTATAATCTATTTAGCCGACCTGACTTCGAGGAAAAAGTATTTTATTCAAAAC
>JBHIBX010000236.1:0-2494 GCA_046759285.1 Candidatus Omnitrophota bacterium | reverse complement strand
CAGGCAGAAGATACTGGGGTTCTTCCCCCTCCACCTCTAAATAGCGCGGATCCCGTAATATCGAGAGGCGCTCCGCCTTCTTTACCGAGGAAGGCTTATCGCTCTGAAGCTGTTCTTTTGTCTTTGCAAGATTTAAAACGTTTACAGGGAATTCGTAATTTACCAGTATTCTATGTCTTTCCTCGATGTATCTTTTGGGCGTAGCCAGTAAGGAGAGGAAGCCCTTTTCACCGGGGTCGATCTCAAGCTCTTCCGTAAGGTACCTGTATCTCTCACGGAGCTCATCGACATCCACCAAAAGCAATGGTAAAGCGTCGAACGTTATCTCTATTTCTTTTTCCTCTAAAAACTCGGCTCTATTTTTCAGTTTCTCTACGTCAATATCAAGCCTGTCATTAAAATCTATGACTTTTTCCAGCATCTTCCTGTTGTGCTTGGGTCGAGTCTTCCTTACGGCACTGATGATAGAGCCTGTCTCCGGCAAAAGGCCGTACCCCGCAAGAAAATCGGCCCTTGCGCCCCACATAGGTATAGTGGAATTTAACTCTTCCAGGGTTTTGCCCATACCCTCTGCGTCTGCCTGAAGGTTATATCTTGTAAAGAAGCCGTATCTTTCCTCCAATTCTTCCCTCGTGATGCTCATCAGCGGCGTAAAATCGACTTCGTCGGGATTAAGGCCAATTATGTGCACAAGAAAATCACTTCTACTAAAAAGCGAATCTCTTTCTCCGGCTGGTGCGGAAAAAGGCACTTCGAGTAGATGTGCGGTTTTTGAATTTACCTTTATTTTGAGTTTGCTCAAGATACCTATTCTACTGGACAGTTCCCGCAGGCTGATTTCATCACTATTTATAATTCTTTCCAAAAGCTCCCTAAGCTCCCTCGGCCTCTTTCTTCTCAAGGATTCGTCAACCGGTCTTTTCCGGCTCAAAAATTTCCAACCCACGAGCATCTCCGCTTTTTGTCCTGAAGGAGTCAGTTGAGATATTACTTCATCCCGGGTCTTCAATAAGTTTTCAACCGTTATCTCGAGTCTGTGTCTCTTGAGAAGCTCGTGCCTCATTGAAAGTTCTATTTTGTCCGTACCCAGTAAGCCCACAAATCCTTCTTCCTCTCCGGTTAGTCCGATTTCCTCTATAAGGAATCTGATCTTTTCGGCAAGAATGGTAAGACTTACCGTAAACAAAACTACTGTGTTGCCGCTTATTTCTATGCCGGCTTCTTCCAGTAATCTCGCTTTAGCCTTTAGGTCTTCCAGGGTATAGTTCTCTGTATAAATCAGCACTCTTAAAAGCGCTCTAAGATCATCGTCATCTACCCCGTTTAAGGCGTCCTCGATGGATACGCCTTCGGCTATAAGCCCTTTTGACGCGAGAAAAGCCGCTTTCTTGGCCTCGGGGGGCACCTGGGACGCAAGGGCTCTTTTGTTCCTGATGAAGTTAGCGCCTGTCCTGGGAATGTCGCGGTTACGAAGATAACCGTGCCTGTTCTCGAGTGTTTCCTTCTTTTTCTTCAGCGCTTTCGGAAGGTCCGCATCGTCTGCAGGAACCCCCGCTTCATCTGTCAAAAAGTCATATCTTTCGGAAAGTTCACCGCGGCCTACATCCAAAAGGGGCGCGGTCTGGGGATTTATTTCTATGCCTTTGTCTTCCAGGAATTGGCCTCTTCCTTCCAAATCTTCCGGACTGACGTCTTCACTATCAACTATCCTTTTTAGTTTCCTTCTTAGGGTTTGAGGCGTTATATTGTCTATTTCATCTGGGCTACTTGCCAGGCCTTTTGAGACGAGATAATTTGCCTTCTTTTCAACGGGGTCTTCTTCCTCTTCATCCTCAGGCGCCGTTGGCCCTAATCCTCCGCCCCCGCCTCCGGGTTCCTCTTCTTCCTCTTCATCCGCATCAGCCATCTCCATTCTTTTTCTCAGGTTAGCGACAGTTAGCGGGCGTCCGAGAAGCTCAAGGTGTCGCCTCCTGTTCTCCATCTCCTCTTCGCTGACCGTGAGAAGTGAAATAAAGTTCTCGTCACGGGCTGAAACACTCGGTATACGCCTGACGGCACGATGCCTTCCTTTGACTGTTGTGGTCTTTATGGTCAAAAGTGACCGAAAACCTTTCTTTTTATGTGAAACGCCGGCCAGTTTCTCCAATTCTTCTACGCGTTCCTCGTAAAAATAAGGATTGCTTAAAACTTTCTGGTTTTCTGTTCCGGTATCCTGCAGTTTTCTCAAGGGTTCCAGTACCCTTTCCTGGCGTTCGATAATTTGGACTGCCCTTTTCAGTGATGCCTGAACTCCATCGGATTCAATGTCCTCCAGTCCCTGAAATTGTGGGTCTGTTCCCGCAAGCATCAAAGCTACATCCTTCATCGCTATGGGACTAATTGTCGCGAGAAGATCCCTGTAATCCTCGATATTACCCAGTGTCCTGTATATCCCGCTTATATCCATATTCATCGCAAGAAAAATACAGTGAATGCGCCCGTTTTCTCTGGCTAT
>JBHIBX010000235.1:0-2505 GCA_046759285.1 Candidatus Omnitrophota bacterium | reverse complement strand
ACGGGCTATAACGCCGAGATAGACCGTCTCGAGATGGGCGAAGGTGCTGTAATCTCCTTCGATCGTCATTACGGTATCGCCTGCCTTGACCTCATCGCCGTCGTATAAAGCTTTTATCACAAGTTCATCGGGCCTGTCCGCACAAAGTTTGAGAATAGCGATCGCCTCATCAAGGCCGCACACAGTAGCATCCTTCCTGCAAAACACCTGCATCAGGGCCCGATTATGATTGTTGTCTTTTTCCAGTATTTTTTTTGGCCTGACAAAATACTTATCGCTGTACCAGCCGCTCTTTATTTTTTTGGCCGGTATATCGAAAACCGATGGCTTAAGCCTTTTGCCATATTGCCATTTTAGCATTGCATTCCCTTTTATATTATTCCTGCGACGCAAGTTCTTCCCCGAATTTGAATGCCTCTTCTAAACATGCCGGGCGTTTCGACATGTCCTCTTTTCTTTCAGCCCCTGGACAAAAAAGTTCTTTTTTATAGCGGACATTTATGACAGCAAAAAAATGCCTGACTATAGATTTCGCATTATCGAAAAAATCCTGCCTTGTCGAAGCTTCGACGGAGAGAAACGCGCCTTTTTTCTCTCTGGTAAAAACGTCCATGCCCTTTAAATTCTTTGCTATCCACACGCACTGGAAGCGGTCTATCATCATCTTTGTCTGGGCGGAAAGGCTCCCGAAAAATATGGGTGAAGCCAGGACCAGGCAATCTGCTTCTTCTATTTTCCGGAAAATAAGCTGCATGTCGTCATCAATAACGGAAAGGCCCTTATCATTGACCTCTTCGTATTCTTCTTCACGGCATGGAGAAATGTCAAGATCACTCAATATGATCTTTTCGCATTCAGCGCCCTTTGAGGCGGCTCCTTCAAAGGCTTTATCAAGCAAGGTCTCCGTGTTCCCGCCTCTTCTTGGACTTCCGCATATCCCCAATATTTTCATTTATTCTCCCAAATGACGTATAATTCCAGCGGCACGTGGAACCACAAGATCCGCTTTTCGCGACGCCTCATCGTCCGCGCCTTTATATTCTGTATCCAATATTGTTATAAATTCGGTTGTGTAATCCCTGAGGATCCCCGAATATTCTTCTTTTTCATCGCCTTTCATTAAAGCCAGCACGACTTTTTTGCCGATATATCTTTCCAGGATCGGCTCATAGGAGGTCCCTATTGTCGTCATCGCCTGCTGCTGAAGGGCAGAAGTGTATTTGTCCTGTCCCTGTAATATTTTGCCGGCAGGTACTGCTGTTTTGATCCGTCCCATAAAAAGATTCATGACTTCCACGATGGAATCACGGACTGTTCCGAATATATTGCGTATTTTCCTCATGAGACGGGAATACCATTTGGGGTGACGGCTTTTTTCAAAATCCTTTAGGCGCAGTTTCTGGAGCCTCGGGTCAAGGTCGTCAACGTAACGTATAAGCGTGTGTATCATTTCATACTCATTCTTATAAAGGATGTAGCTCGTTTCCGCATGGTTGTCTTTTTCGTCAAGATACGGCTCTGGGTAAACAAGTTCCAGGCCTGAATTTTCAACACGAGCCTTTCCCCACACACGTTTTCCATCTTTTCTTTCAAGCGTCACGGGGCAACCCGAAAGGCTCTTGAGACACCTGTCCCTGGTGCGTCCTTTTATAAAGGCCCCTACTACGGTGGAAACAACGATAAAAATGATAGTAAGTGCAAACGTGTCAGGCATGATTAAATCTCCGTCCCCGATGGTATCACTGTATTCTTGCTTATTATGACTATACCGTCCCTTATATAATAATTCGGTCCGTCGTAATTGTCCAACCCCTTTTTGTTCACGATCTTCACATTGTCGCCGATCCTCACATTTTTATCCAGAATCGCTTTTTTTATTATGCAATTTTTCCCAACGCCGAGGTGCGGGATACCCTGCACGGTATCTTCTTCGATCTCGTCAATCGTCTCGTAGAAATCACAGCCCATGACGACTGTATCTTCTACAACAGAACCCGAGTCCACGCGAAACCTCAGGCCTATCACGGAATGTACGATCTTCGCCGAAAGGATGATGGCGCCTTCGGCGACTATGCTTTTTTCTATCGAGCTGTTCTCAAACTTCGCCGGGGATAACTGCCGGGGCCTGGTAAATATCTGCCACCTCTCGTCAAACATATTGAGGGGCGGGATCTGTTCGGTCAGGGAGAGGTTTTCTTCGTAAAATGTCTTGATAGTCCCGATGTCGTGCCAGTAGCCTTCAAAGGTGAAGGCATAGGTCGATTTTTTATTGATAGCGTCCGGTATGATCTCTCTTCCAAAGTCGACTTTTTTCTCTTCCCGGAGAAGTTCTATAAGTGTTGGCTTGCTAAAAAGGTATATGCCCATTGAACCCATGAAAAAAGATTTTCCCCCATGTTTAACACTTAGTTCCTTGACCTCGGAAGCCTCTTCCGGTTTTTCCACGAACCTTCTGATCCTTGCATCTTTGTCGACTCCCATGACACCCAGATCTGTGATTTCTTC
>JBHIBX010000234.1:0-2505 GCA_046759285.1 Candidatus Omnitrophota bacterium | reverse complement strand
TTTTGTCGCTGGATTTTGGTTTGAGGGAATTTGGAGTGAAGGATGAGAAGGAGCGTTTGAGATATTACCGTGGATTCGTCTATGAGAAGGGATCGCTAAGGGCAGTGAAAAAAGAGAGGCAAAAGGGCTTTGAGCTAAGTAGTGTTGATCGATTCAAATACAGGACCCGGTATTTTACGGATAGCGGTATTATAGGGACGAAGGCATTTGTCACCCGATTATATCAGACGTTTAAAGACCATTTTTCTTCAAAGCACGAAAAACGGCCAAAGGTTATTAAGGGTTTGGATGGAATTTATTCCATGAAACGGCTTTCAGAGAGAGTCTGACCTATATTTCTATTATTTCGAGGGGATAAACATTAAAAGTAATAATTCCCCTGACCCCTTTCCCTTATGAGGAATAAAGAAAACGACCACTATATTTTTCATTGTCGATTATATTATACCTTAAATCGCTTGACCTCATCCACTATAGGATATATACTGATATATATCTCATAATTAAAAGGTGGTGATCATTATGGAATCAACAGCTAAACTATTTAAAAATGGCCGTTCCCAGGCAGTTCGTTTGCCGAAAGAGTTCCGTTTTGAGGGAGATAAAGTGAAAATTCGTAAAAAAGGGAAACAGGTAATATTGGAGCCTTTAGAAAAAACCGAATGGCCACGCGGGTTTTGGACAGAATTTAGCCATGATCCCGATTTTGAGATCCCGAAACCCTTGCCAGCAAAAGAAATTAACCTGGATTAAATATCTATGTTTCTACTTGAGACAAATATTGTTAGTTATTGGATGCGCGGTGATCAAAAAATTATTAAAAAACTCAAGAAGCATAAACCCTATGAACTCTCCCTTTCAACAATCACCCTTGCCGAAATTTTTTACGGAATTCGTAAATCAAATGTAAAAAAGAAAGAACGACTTGATAAGATAGAAAGTATTTGTGCTCAAATCGATATCTTTCCATTTGATAAAACCGCTGCAGATAACTATGGAACAATTCGGGTTTATTTGGAAAGAAAGGGTATTCCTATAAGTGAAAGAGACTTGCAGATTGCATCCATTGCAATGGCTAACAATCTGATTGTTGTTACCCACAACGTCAAGGAATTTGAGAGAATATCCGGGTTAATATCCGAAGACTGGGCGGCATAAAAAGTTGTGGCTTTAAGCCCTTCCAATAGTAGTAATAAAAGTAAGGGTCAAAATCAGACCCCATTTTGGAACACCCGGGATTTACAACCCACCCTTACGATGTCATTTTGAGTTCAGTTCGTCTCACATCCCGCCAAGTGGTGAACCCACATCCCTGTCAGTGAATAGGGTGAATAGGGGAAATAATTCTGTTCTTGGGAGAAAGCCTGATGAAAAGCTTGTCGCTTCCCTTGTTATCCCTTACGAGGAGGAAGTAAAGGCCTGGCATGAGCAGGGTATCTGCAGCAGCACGATCCACGAGGCCCTGGCCGAAGCCGTCAGCGACGAGGAGCTCGACCCGGAATACATCCTCCCCGAGCTCAGGAACTTCAGGGTTCCCCCCGAGTAGCCGCTGCAGTGGCCACACAAGAAAGGGGTCGCATCTTAACAGGCTGTTGCTCAAAGTGGTTTTAAAATAGAAATTTCGGGAAATTTAATTGCCTGAAAATTTTTCGCCAGAAAGGGGGACGGGCATAAATATATAAATAATTCTGATTTCAATAAAGTTGCTTATTTATTTATGCCCGTCCCCCATAGCCTTTGTGAGCATAGCTTCACCATCCTATCAGCATAGCCGGTTCGATTTTGAATCAACTAGGTGTATAGATGTCAAACTCAAATACTATAAGCACGCATCGTGGTCGCCTCAGAATTGCCAAGACCTTGGCAGGGGTGGCCCTGATAATCTTAAGCAGCAGTCCACTGCTTGCCGCGTCCAGTGTCGAAGAGCGGCTAGAAGCCTTACAGCGTGAGGTGGACGAGCTCAGGCGAGAGCAGGCAGAGCAGGCTGAGCAGCAGGCCGAACAAGCATCGAGCAAACCGCAGGCTAGCTTCGGCGGCCAATACCGAATCAATTTCTACACCGCCGACAATGATACAAATAATGTCGTTCCGGATGACGATAATCAAACTGCAGCCAGGCTCCGCATCCGGCAGAACGTGGATCTTAAGTTCAGCGAACAGTTCAAGACTCATCTCCAGCTGGAGCTGCAACACACCACGGATAATGTGACCACCACCGATCAGAGGCGGGGCGGGAAAGAAACCAATGTATCGGTCCGTCACGCGGTGATGGATTATACGTTCGGTAGCGGTGCCAATTTGCAAGTCGGCATCGTTCCGCTGAGCGACTATTTTCACGATACGCTGTTTTCCAGCGACTGGGATTACAACCCTCTCGCGGGCGCGGTGAAGATTCCGGTGGGTCCTGGTATGCTCCGGGCCTTTGCTGCCAATCTCGAGGAGGGTGCGGAGAACATCGAATCGGATGACTTCGTTCATTACCAGCTGGATTACAGCCTGCCGGTT
>JBHIBX010000233.1:0-2535 GCA_046759285.1 Candidatus Omnitrophota bacterium | reverse complement strand
TGGCTGACGCAAAGAACGTCCAGTATATGGACGTCTCGCCCATGCAGCTTGTAAGCGTGTGCGCCGGCCTCATACCGTTTCTGGAGCATGATGACGCAAACCGTGCTCTTATGGGATCGAACATGCAGAGGCAGGCCGTCCCGCTTTTAAATCCTGAACCCCCGCTGGTCGGAACAGGGCTTGAAAGGCGCGCGGCTGAAGACTCAGGAGCTGTGCTTAAAGCCAGGAAAGACGGCAGGGTCACAAAGGTTGACGCTTCCGAGATAATTGCGGGAGGCGAAAAGTATAAACTGAAAAAGTTCCTCAGGACGAACGCCAGGACATGCGTTAACCAGAGGCCGATAGTAAGGCCGGGTGACAACATAAAAGAGGGCGACACGCTCGCGGACGGCATAGCGACTTCCGGGGGAGAGATGGCCCTTGGAAGGAACGTCCTTGCGGGATTCATGCCGTGGAGAGGTTACAATTTTGAGGATGCGATCCTTATAAGCGAGAGCCTCCTGAAGGAAGATGTTTACACGTCTGTCCATATACATCGTTTTGAAGTGGAATCAAGGGAAACACGCCTGGGAAATGAAGAAATAACGCCCGACATTCCCAATGTCGGCGAGGACGCGCTTAAGAATCTCGATGAAAGCGGCATTGTCCGTATGGGCGCTGAAGTCGGTCCCGGGAGCATCCTTGTCGGCAAGGTCGCGCCGAAGTCAGAGACTGAACTTTCACCCGAAGAGAAACTTCTTCGCGCCATTTTCGGCGAAAAGGCCGGCGACGTAAAGGATGTGTCGCTGCGAGTGCCTTCGGGCGTAGAGGGGATCGTCGTAGACGTTAAGGAGCTCTTCAGAAAGACAAGCAAGACGCTGACAAAGGAACAGCGCCGGAGCGATTCCAAGGAACGCAAGATGGTCAAGGAAGGATACGAGATCATAATGGCGAACTTGGAGGAAAAGAAGGCGGAGCGCATCCATCAGAGGCTGATCGGAAGCAAACTGATCAACGACCTGGAAGACATGGAAACGGGCAAAGTCCTTATCAAGGCCGGCCGCAAGATAACAGCCGGAGACCTGGCAAAGTTTAAAAAGGCAGACCTTGAAAATGTATACGTCGACGGAGACGAAAAGGTGCAGGCAAAAGTCAATGCGATCATGATGACGATCAATGGCCAGATCGAACAGACCACGACGGACATGGAAAGGGACCTTGATCGCATAAAGCACGGTGACGAGTTGCCGGCCGGTGTTCTGCGTCGGATAACCGTATACGTGGCGAGCAAGAAGAAGCTCCAGGCAGGCGACAAAATGGCAGGCCGCCATGGAAACAAAGGCGTTATTGCCAAGGTGTTGCCGGAGGCGGATATGCCGTTTCTCCCTGACGGGACACCTCTTGACATAGTTCTCAACCCTCTTGGAGTTCCCAGCCGTATGAATATCGGACAGCTTCTGGAGACCCAGCTGGGATGGGCGGCCAGGGTTCTCGGTATGAAGGTCGCCACTCCCGTTTTTAACGGCGCGACCGAAAAGGATATAGAAGACGCGATGAAAAAGGCCAAACTGCCGATAGAAGGCAAGATGCCCGCTTATGACGGGTTTACGGGAAAACAGTTCGACCAGGAGGTCACGGTAGGGTACATCTACATGATGAAGCTGATACACCTGGCTGATGACAAGATGCACGCCAGATCGATAGGGCCTTATTCGCTTGTTACACAGCAGCCGCTGGGAGGAAAGGCGCAGTTCGGAGGCCAGAGGTTCGGGGAAATGGAAGTGTGGGCGCTCGAGGCTTACGGAGCCGCGTACACATTGCAGGAACTTCTTACCGTTAAGAGCGATGATGTTGGCGGGCGTACAAAGATCTACGAAGCGATCGTCAAAGGCGAGAACATGCTTCAGCCGAGCACGCCTGAATCGTTTAACGTGTTGATAAAAGAGTTACAGAGTTTAGCTCTCGATGTTCAGCTTGAACAGAGAGAGGAACAAGAAATTATAAGGCAGGGGTAAAGATATGCTAAGAAGAGTAAACAAATTTGACAAAGTCCGTATACAGATAGCTTCCCCCGAAAAGATCAAGGATTGGGCTACAAGGAAGGTGGGCAACAGGAGTGTTCTTTTTGAGGTGAAAAAGCCGGAAACTATCAATTACAGGACGCTTAAGCCCGAAAGAGACGGCCTTTTCTGTGAAAGGATCTTCGGCCCGACGAAAGATTATGAATGTAACTGCGGAAAGTATAAGAGGATCAAGCACAAGGGAATAGTCTGCGACAGGTGCGGCGTTGAAGTGACAAAATCAAGCGTCCGGCGCGACAGGATGGGATGCATAAAGCTGGCCGCCCCCGTATCGCACGTGTGGTTCTTTAAAGCGATCCCTTCACGCATGGCGAATATTCTGGACATGAAGATGCGGGATCTCGAGAGGGTGCTTTACTACGAGCAGTATGTGGTGGTCGATCCGGGCGAGACGCCTCTTAAAAAACAGGAAATGCTTACGGAAGACCAGTATCTGGAAGCCAAGGAAAAGTACGGCAGCAAATTCAAGGCCATG
>JBHIBX010000232.1:0-2543 GCA_046759285.1 Candidatus Omnitrophota bacterium | reverse complement strand
ACCCTTTTTCCGGCATTCCATGAAAAAGGGAACAACGCTCCCTCTTGAACCGAATACATTGCCGTAACGGACAACGCTGAATCTGGTTCCTTCGGGGGAATAGTTATTGGCGGCAATAAACATCTTTTCGGCGCAAAGCTTAGTGGCGCCGTAAAGATTGATCGGATTGGCGGCCTTGTCAGTGCTTAAAGCGATGACCTTTTCCACATTGTTGTCTATGGCAAGATTTATTACATTTTCAGCCCCGATAACATTCGTTCTGACAGCTTCAAAGGGATTATATTCAGCCGTTGGCACGATCTTCAGGGCAGCGGTATGCACTATGATATCTACACCATGAAAAGCCCTGTTCAGCCGTTCCGAATCACGTACATCGCCTATAAAATATCTAATACTGTTATATTTATCCTTATTAAATAATTTGCGCATCTCATACTGTTTCATCTCGTCACGGCTGAAAATGATGAGTTTTTTGGGACTGCATTTGGAGAGAATAATTTCGGTAAATTTTTTCCCAAAGGAACCTGTTCCTCCGGTGACCAAAACAGTTTTGTCTTTGAATATGTCTTTCATGAAAAACTCCTTTTAGTTACTTGGTTTTTTATTCGTCGATCCCCTCATGGAGCCAGTTTCTGCCCTTGTTATAGATCTTGCCGACTTTATCTTCCAATTTCGGCGAGACCAGGCGCAAAAGTTCCTTACCCATTATTCGATATTGTTTGCCTACTTTTGCGGACCTTATGATGCCTTTTTTAATAAGGCGCATCATAGTACTCTGGCTTACCTTGAGGAGCTCTTGAGACTCTTCTCTTGTGTAAACGGCGTTTTCTTTAATCTCCACAATGTCTCCTTTCGTATGGTAGGATTGCTTATATGTATTATATTAAATATTATTACCGAAAAGTTTAGCATAAGGCTGATATGATGTCAAGAAAGATGTTAAATAGTCATTAGTAGTCAATAAATGTCATTGAAAAATGTATTTTATGGGTGGGGAGAAGGGATTATAAGCCTAATTTTAATCTCCAAACGGCAAAAAAGGCTTCAAAAACTATGCTTTTGGACATTTTAGATTGGCCTTCCCTTCTCTCGGTGAAAGTAATCGGGACCTCCTTGATGTTGAAACCCCTTTTCCAGGCTTTATAATGCATCTCTATCTGAAATGAATACCCTTCGGAACGGACTTTATCCAGGTCGATGCCCTCCAGGACTTTTCTCTTGTAGCATTTAAAACCCGCTGTCCCGTCTATAACCGGCATTCCCGTAACTAATTTTACGTATATATTGGCAGACCTGCTGAGGATCTCTCTCCACAATGGCCAGTTGACAACACCGGCTCCCTTAACATACCGTGAACCTATGCAGACATCGCAGGTATCCATTTCATCCAACAACCTGGTAAGATCTTCCGGATTGTGCGAAAAATCAGCATCCATCTCAAAAAGATAATCATAATCGTTCTCCAAGGCCCATTTAAAGCCGTCCACATATGCTCTGCCCATGCCCATTTTAGAGGGCCTGTGAATGACTTTAACGGCCTGCTGTTCTGCAGCCAGTCGATCCGCTTCCTCGCCTGTGCCGTCCGGTGAACTATCGTCCACGATAAGAACATCCATGCCCCTCCCTAATGACAATACCTTGGATACGATCTTATCGATGTTCTCTCTTTCGTTATACGTCGGGATTATCACTAATGCTTTACTCATACAGCCCTTTGATGTCATTCATTTTTATTTTTAAAAGACTCAAGAAGGATTCTATTCCCGCTTTTAGCGGCTTTACTTTTGAAGTGAATTTATGCGCCCATTTAACCGGCACTTCTTTTATCTTCAAGCCAAGCTTGCCTATAATAAATATAAGTTCGGTATCAAAGCTCCAGTCATTCATTCTTTGCAGCGAAAATATCCTTCTGGCCGCTTCGCGTTTGTAAGCTTTAAATCCACAATTAAAATCACTGACTTTCGCTCCCAGTAAAATCCACGATAACAGTATATAAATATTACCTAGAACAATCCTCATCGCGGACTCAGGAACAGCAATTTCGGAATCTTTTAACCTTCTTGAGCCTATGACCACATCGTATTCTTTTTCAAGGTATGGCAAAAATTTATCCATCTCAGCGATCGAAGTGGAATTGTCCGCGTCCATGAACATCACATAGTCTCCACTAGCCTGGGGCATAGCTTTCTTCAGCACAAACCCTTTACCCCTGTTCGGTTTGCTTTCAATTACACGAAAATTGGGTAATTTGCTTTCAAATTCACGTGACTTTTCAATTGTCCCATCCTCAGAGCCGTCATCTATTACGATCACTTCGGAAGAAAAGTCTTTGTTTGCAAGGTAATCCGATATTTCGGCGAGTGTTGAAGATATGTTCTTCTCTTCGTTATATGCAGGAATTATAACTGATAAATACACACTTTCGGGCATGTTTCCTCCGCGATACCATTTTATCTTTTTTCCCTTAAATCGTAAATAAATATCGAGTGTCCAGCTATATCATCGGGACTCTTATCCTTCGTCCAGGTAAAAGTTTCGACTTG
>JBHIBX010000231.1:0-2543 GCA_046759285.1 Candidatus Omnitrophota bacterium | reverse complement strand
TAAAACATTTTTTTCAGGAAAAGCGCCAAGAGGGTCCTGTAGAACGTTTCCGCCGGACTCGATTCCGAAACGATAACAAAATATCTCTCCGTTTTCGCTTCCTAAAACATCGATAATATCTTCTTTGGTCCATACATAAAAAGCGCCTTCTTCCTTTTCGTCGGGGCGGCTTGCTTCTGCGGGAGAGTCGGCATCCTCCGCAGAATAAAACGCGCCTTCTGTATTGCGCATGTCATGCAGGACATATTCGAATATGTCTTTTGCAGCTTTGGCGTATTCTTCTTTGCCGGTTGCTTGATAAGCTTCAAGATAGGCCCTCGAAAGCATGGCCTGGTCGTAAAGCATTTTCTCGAAATGAGGAAGGTGCCACCGCTGATCGGTTGAATACCTGTGGAAACCTCCCCCAATGTAATCATGTATGCCCCCTTCGAATATTTTAGAAAGAGTCTTCTCGGCCATCTCAAGGGGTTTGGATTCTCCGGTACGTTTCCAGTATCTCATGAGAAAAGAGATCGAGTGGGCCATTGGAAATTTCGGAGCGTCTCCGAGGCCTCCATGATCGGGGTCAAAGTTTCTTGAAAGATGGACGTAAGCATCCTTCAGGGTTTCGCCTGCTAAAGGCTTGATCTCGCCGACAGGACGGCTCTGCGCGCGAATCCTATGTATAACAGCATCCTTTCTGTTAAGTATTTCGATTCGCCTTTCCTTCCAATCTTGGGCAACCGATAGTAATAAGTTCTTGAGGCCCGACCGGCCCCATTTATCATCAGGCGGAAAGTATGTTCCCCCGTAGAAAGGTTCTTTTTCCGGGGTCAGAAAAACTGTTAAAGGCCATCCCCCGCTTCCGGTTATGCTTACGACAGCGCTCATATATATATTGTCGATATCCGGCCTTTCTTCCCTGTCGACCTTTATGGAGACGAAGTTTTCGTTGAGGGTCTTTGCGATCTCAGGATCTGAGAAAGACTCTTTCTCCATTACGTGACACCAGTGACAGGTGGAGTAACCTATTGAAAGGAAGATCGGTTTATCCTCTTTTTTTGCTTTTTCGAAGGCTTCCTCTCCCCATGGGTACCAATCAACCGGGTTATGGACATGCTGCAATAGATAAGGACTTTTTTCGCTTATAAGATGATTTGTATACATATGTTCCTCTTCGCAGAGCAAGGACGTGGAAAATGGAAACAGCGCAAAAAATATAAACAGAAAAATGAAAACAATTTTAAAAATATTCGCCATTTAAGGGTAAAGCGTAGTTCGCCGCCGGAGCTACAACCAAAAGCATCCGCCGGCAAATGCGCTTCATTGCACATTTTATTTTGAGAGATATTTTTCGTAGATCTCTTTTCTCCACGCCAGTTGTGTTCCTGCCCCTTCGACCGCAGCTATGAGAAGAGCTTCAGCCACTTCTTGCTTGGTGCAGCCAACCTCCAGGGCCTTCTTGATATGGCTCTCCGTGCAATGCGGACATCTGAACGCACAGGCCAAAGCGGCCATCAAAAGCTCCCTTGTCTTATCGTTAAGGACGCTTTTCTCATTGCAGGCGACATAGAAGTGATTGAAAGCTTTGCCCAGTTCCGATTGCTCGATGTACCACGGTGTTTTTTCAGCCATATCTACCTCCTTGGTTCGCTAAGTGATGTGCTCATTTATTTTACAAAAATAAAACCGGTTCTGCAAACTTTTTAGGTTTTAGGTTCGTGGTGAGACGATGTAGATGTATTTCAGGATATCTGTTCCGGTATTTTTTACGTCGTGCTTTGTATCTGGCGGGATGTAGACAAGAGTTTTCTCTTCTGCAACTATGGGAGGCTTGCCGCTGCAGAAGATCTCCCCCCTCCCCTGGAGTATGACAATGGCTTCCTCTTTTGAATCTGTTGAGTGTTCCCCTACGGATTTGCCGGGTTTTAATGTCATGTAGCCCGATTTCATGCCGAGCGTCTCAGGCATACCGCCAAGAAGGCGCTGGTATTTTTCGTCCCCTTTTAATTTTATGACTTTTGGTTCCGTGTTCATTTTGTGTTTATAAGCGAGGCCATATAACCGGCGCCGAAACCGTTATCAATGTTGACGACTGCAACGCCCGGGGAGCAAGAGTTAAGCATGGTCAGAAGCGGCGCAAGTCCACTAAAGTTAGCCCCGTATCCTACGCTGGTAGGAACCGCGATCACGGGTTTTTCAACCACGCCCCCTACTATGCTCGCCAGAGCCCCTTCCATTCCGGCGCAAACAATAACGACATTGGCCTTTAAAAGATTCTTTTTATTGCCAAGGAGCCTGTGTATGCCGGCGACACCGACGTCATATATCCTTTCAACGGGGTTACCCATTAGTTCGGCTGTTGCGGCAGCTTCCTCGGCTACGGGTATGTCGGACGTCCCCGCGGTGACAATAGCAATCGTTTTTCCGTTCTTCTTTCGTTTTTTGCCCGCGAAGATGATTCCCGCTTCTTCGCAAAAAACGGCGTCTTTCCGTATTTTCTTCACTGCGTTATATGCCCTGCGGTCTGCCCGCGTCGCCATTACGAAAGAGCTTTTTGGGGA
>JBHIBX010000230.1:0-2553 GCA_046759285.1 Candidatus Omnitrophota bacterium | reverse complement strand
GGTCTATCCTTATCGATAACAAAGGCCCCTCCCACGCTCAAAGAAGAGGCAATAATGGAAATGATATCCTCGGGAAGTTCCAGTTTCATGCATGATTTTTGGACATAAACGTCCACGCCATCTTTAATGAGATCCACCAGCGGTTTCGAATATTCCTCTTGTTTGCCTGCATCTTCTACCTCAAAATAAATGAGTCTTTTTTCCTCTGATTCGCCGGACAGTGTGAAGCGGATTATATGCGCGCCAAGGCTTTCGTCAAATTCAATATTAATCGCGTCCTTATCAACCCCCATAGCCTCAAGTTCCCACAACAAGTACTGCCGCATACCGATAGAGATAGAATCAAGCAAAGCACCTATCGCTGAGTAAGTGCCTCCATAATATTTATCGTAAAAGTAATGCCCTCTGTAAAATTTCATTTCTTCGGGGGTAGATTTAACTGATGGATTAAACGGGAGCCCATCAACGAAAATTGTCTCTTTTGCTCCGCCGGAAACTATCATACTTGTGGAAATATCCGGTCCTGACGCTATATAAAGACACCTTTCTCTCCGGTTTGCCTCCGGCAATACCCCGGATAGTTTCCTCAGGTATTCCAGCCTTTTCTCCGTAAATAAGCGTGAACCCGCCAGAGAAGCTATGAAGCGCGGATACCCTTTTCGAAGCAGCTCATCAGCCCGTTCTTTGTCTCTTGTCTTCCTCGGCTTATACGTACCCAAGGCGCAGGAGTTTAGAAAATCATTTTTGAAGGCCTCTTGAGTCCGGTCTTTTTCACGGGATAAAGCCTCATAACGGGGAATAAACGAATCCATCCCTATCTCTCTTATCTCTTCCAGCATCTGGTAAAAACCTTTGGGGTCTTCTGTAAAATATTCCCTTAATCTATCCCGGCCGATAAAACGCTCTTGTAACAGCATTTTTAAATTATCAACACCAAAAGCGATTATCCCGAACAAGACATGTTTAAACATTATATCTTTTTCTTGACAAGCCACATAATACCCTTCTGCCACCGTCTGCGGTCCAAAAAATTCTTCTCTCGTCAAAAGCAAAACAAGTAGGGGGTTTTTAATATATCCCAAAACAATCTTCTCCGAGCCGTCTTTAAAATCGATATGCCTTATACGTTTTATGATCTTTTCTATTTCGCTCTTCCCGGCAGAATTAATTCTCTTTTCCCATCCTTCAGGGAAAATTACTTCATATACACTATCGTCTAACAGCAAAGAACTCTTTAAAAGTAACTCTTCTCTTGTCGTTTCGATTAATCTGCCGTCATCCGTTAATATGTATAATTTTGGCGCCGGATCTGTTATGCTTCCGAATTGATTTAATATACCGATAAGCTCTCTTGCATCTCTGATCTTTTCTTCAGGTATAATAACTTTTGGATCAAGCTCTTCGGACTTTTCTCTTCCTTCTCCCTGACCCCAGCCAAGGCCCAGGGCGAGGCCAAGGATATCGGACTGGCTCCTGTCCAGATGATATTTCACTCTGAACCTGCTGAGTTCCTGGTGGGGATCGATCCCGTAGTTATCGATATCCCGTATCAACTCCAACAATGCTTTCCTCAGACCGCCATATTTTCTGCTTTTTGGCACCAGAGATAAAATGTGTTTCGCAATGTCCAGCCAGTCTCCAAAACCTGTTTCTATTATTGATTCGCGGACAGACTCCTGGTCAAATTGTCTTCCCGGTTTTCTTGCTCTTCTCTTTTCCCCGAGCAGTCTCTCCATTAACTCCAATTTTCGGTCCAAAACCACTGTGCGCGCGCGAAAAGCCTCGCCACCAGTAAGGTCGGCACCGGTTCTCACGCTCTCCATATACATCTGCCAGACCTGGTCAGCATAGGCCCAGCCAAGAAGCCGCCTTGCATAACCCTTTTCTACAGGAAGTCTCGACACTGCTCGGGCTATCTCTTTCATCCGGGCAAGAAGCTCACGACTGAAATCGGCCGATTTTTCCTTGTCATGAGACAAAGCAACCCTGATTATGTCGGCTTGACTAAAAAGCCCCGTCTTTATTAAATAATCAACCGCCCACTTTGCGCTTTCTCTCTGGACGCATTCTTCAAGTTCGTGAGGTTCCTCCCCGCCGCCCATAGGTGGGAAAACTTCGGCCAGGGAAAATTTAAAAATCCTGTCTTCGGGGTAATCCAGAAAAGCGCCGCCAGCTTCGGCAAAAGCTGTTTTTAATCTTTTCGGGATCAACCGGCGTTCTTCTTCCTGGATGTCCTTATGACCCCTGACCAGGGCGATTCCTATTGGCGAGAGGTAATTCGGCACCTCCTCCATGATATGCCTGAAAACTCTTTCCTCCATGTCAATCGACTTATCCATGGTAGCTAATCTATGCGAAGACATTCCCTCCGAATCCTGATCGATAGGATCTGGGGCGTCAAAAAGAATCAGGTCATAGGGTCCTTCAAGATTTTCGAACTCCCGGCCTTCTTCGACGAGTCTCGGCTGAATGGAGCTCCGGAAAGGCTCACCCGCAATATCAGTGTTAATGATCGTGTTTTCGACCGCTTTAGGGTCTATATCTATCGCATCA
>JBHIBX010000229.1:0-2558 GCA_046759285.1 Candidatus Omnitrophota bacterium | reverse complement strand
GCTATGGAACTTCTTATTGACCGCATGAAAAAGACGAAAACCAACACTGAGTTCCTGGAAACGCTCAGCAAGATATAAATATATAATAATACTTGATATTTATGAAATTTTTAGTAAAATACATAAGCTAAAGTGTGTTGAGCATTATTTAAGGTCTATTTTCCCAAGACCTTATAAATAATATGGTTACGTTTAAAAGGGAGGTAAAAGTGAAAAAAGGCATACATCCTGAATATAAGGAATCGACGATCGTCTGCGCGTGCGGGAACGTTTTGCACACACGTTCAACTAAAGATAATATCCGTGTGGAGATATGCTCCAAATGCCATCCGTTTTATACGGGAAAACAAAAGTTAGTTGACTCCGCGGGCATGGTCGATCGTTTCAAGAAACGTTACGCAAAGAAAAAGGAAGACTGATCTCTAGAGATGTTCGAGCAGCTGAAAAAGAAGAAAGAATATTTCAATAAGCTGGAGAAAGAGCTCTCCTCGCCGGATGTTCTGTCAGACCGCGAGAAATACCGGCTCAAGTCCAAGGAATATGCGGACCTGAAGGAGCTGATCGCAGAATACGACAATTACCTTAAACTGGAAGAGGAAAAAAATTCCTTGGAGAAGATGATAAAGGAGGAAGGCGCCGACAGCGAATACGTCCAAATGGCGAAGAAAGAGCTGAAAAACGTTCTTGGGGCGCTTGAAGCAAAGAAAGGTGAGCTTGAAGAATTGATCCTCGAAGAAGCGGACAGCGACGAATACAAAAGAAACGTTATCATGGAGATCCGCGCCGGTACCGGCGGGATCGAAGCGAGTCTTTTTGCGGCAGATCTTTATAAGATGTACACCAAATACGCCGCAAAAAAAGAATGGAAGATAAATATCATAAGTTTGAGTGAATCCGAAATGGGGGGAGTAAAAGAGATCATTTTTTCAGTCGAAGGCCATAAGGTTTTTAAGTATCTCAGATTTGAAATGGGGACTCACAGGGTGCAGCGCGTTCCCGAAACCGAGGCAAGCGGCAGGATACATACTTCAGCGGCTACGGTCGCGGTTTTGCCGGAGGCCGAGGACGTGGAGGTAGAAGTCAAGCCGCAGGACCTCAGGATAGACGTCTACAGGGCCTCAGGAGCCGGCGGGCAGCATGTTAATGTGACGGATTCAGCCGTCCGCATAACACACCTGCCAACGGGCATTGTCGTAAGTTGTCAGGATGAGCGGAGCCAGCATAAAAATAAAGCCAAAGCCATGAAGGTGCTTAAAGCGCGCCTTCTGGAAAGCATAAAATACGAGCGGGAGAGAGAGATCTCCGAACAGAGGAAGAAGCAGGTCGGAAGCGGGGACAGGTCGGAGAAGATAAGAACTTATAATTTCCCGGAAAACAGGGTCTCGGATCACAGGATCAATCTGACGCTTTATAACCTTGCGAATATCATGGAAGGCGAGCTGGACGAGATCATTGACGCCCTGGCGGAGGAGGACAAAAAATTAAAACTGCAGAGCAACTAAATAAAGAACCGGTGCAGTACGCCGAAAGCAAGGCACGTTTCATGGACATGGACATCCTGGTCGACTCAAGGGTGTTGATACCCCGTCCGGAGACGAAACTTTTCGCCTCCGTTGTGGCGGACCAGTGCCGCAAAAAGGCCTGGAAAAGCCCGTTCATACTCGAAATCGGAACAGGCAGCGGCGCCCTTTCGTTCGGACTTGTCAAACTGATCGGCACCTGCAGGGTTATAGGAACTGATATTTCCGCTGATGCCCTCTCGGTAGCGGAGGAAAATTTGAGACGCTTCGGGCTTGAAGAAAGGGTCACGCTGGTAAGGTCTGATATGTTTGAGAGATTCGAAGAAGGATACGGGAATACTTTCGATTGTATAGTATCCAATCCGCCGTATGTTTCCGAAAAGGATTACGAAAAACTTGATGCCTGGGTCAAGGCCGAACCCAGGATCGCCCTTTGGGCGGGACCTGAAGGGATGGATTACCTTAATATTCTGGCCGAGAGAAGCGGAAAATTCCTCAGGCCCGGAGGATTTTTGGCCCTTGAAATCGGCTATGATCAAGCGGAAAAGGTGAAGGATAAATTGCGCGCGTGCGGATTCATTAATATTGATTCGTTCAAGGATTTCAACGGTTACGAGCGCGTCATTGTGGGGTGGAAACGTGGATAAGCTGGTCATTGAAGGAGGAAGCAGGCTCAATGGGTCGATCCGCATAAGCGGAGCGAAGAATTCCTGTCTCCCGATACTGGCGGCGACACTTTTGACAAATGATGAATGCTGCATCAAGAATGTGCCGGAACTGAAAGATGTCTCCACCATGCTCGAGATCCTTTCATCGTTCGGCAGGAAGATCGAGAGAAGCGGCGATACCGTACGGGTACTTGCCGGGGAAGTAAAAAACGTAACAGCCGAATACGATCTGGTGAGCACCATGCGCGCCTCGATTGTTGTTCTGGGCCCGTTGATAGCGAAATACGGGAAGGCAAAGGTATCCTTTCCCGGAGGCTGTGTTATCGGCCCCAGACCTATTGATCTGCATCTTAAGGGCCTGAGTATGCTC
>JBHIBX010000228.1:0-2567 GCA_046759285.1 Candidatus Omnitrophota bacterium | reverse complement strand
CTTTGTTCCTATAATGTCAGTTATTGTGCTGAAGTCAGTTTTATACGACGGGTGGCGGCATCTCTTTTTTGTCTACCCCGCATTTTTGCTGATCTCCCTGGCAGGCCTGAAAGCTCTGTTTGAATTTATAAAAGCAGCTTTCAGGGGATTGGCTTACAGGATAGCATGTGTATTTTTTGCCGCAGCTGTTGCGGCCAGTCTTATAGGCACTTCTTTCTTTATGGTTAAATACCATCCTTACCAGAATGTCTATTTTAATCCATTGATCGGGAACATGGAGAACGCCAAGGATAAATTTGAATTGGACTACTGGGGATTGTCTTACAGGCAGGCTCTGGAGCATATCGCCAAAAACGATAAGGAAAAAGTCATAAAAGTTTCGGCCGCCAATCCGCCCGCCAGAGTAAACCTTTTGATGCTCAAACCCGAAGACAGATCCAGGTTTGTATTTGTCGAGGATATCAAGCAGTCGAAATATTTTTTAAGCAATTACAGATGGCACAAGGAGGAATATCCCTTCGAAGAAGAGTTCTTTTCGATAAAGGTCGACGGGGCAAAAATAATGGTAGTATATGAAGATTAGTCTGATCATTTTACTCATAATATCGATCGGTATAATTGTTTACAGCAATTCTCTCGGGAATGACTTTGTATGGGATGATGAGACTTTCATAATAATGAATGATTATATTAAAAATTTAAGTTTTGCGCCGCTGTATTTTACGTCGCGTTACGCTCTTGCAAGCGGCGATCTTGCCCATGAAAATTACAGGCCTTTTCTGCCTTTATCATACGCCATCGATTATTTTGTATGGAAATTGGACCCGATGGGGTATCATCTGACCAATCTTGTTTTTCATGTCCTGAACGCTCTATTGCTTTTCTATGTTGTCATCCTTATAACAAAAGACCGTTACATCGCATTTTTTTCTTCGCTTATATTCCTGACCCATCCCGTGCAGACCGAGGCCGTTACCTGGATATCGGGGAGGGCGGATGTTATGTTTTTGTTCTTTTTCCTCTCGTCCTTTATTCTATACATAAAGTACGGGAATAGCGGAAAACTTTTCTTTTATTCTTTCTCGCTCCTTTCTTTTATATTCGCGCTTTTTTCAAAAGAAATGGCCGCGAGCCTGCTTTTTGTCTTTATACTGTACGATTGGTTGTATGGCAAAGAAAAGAGGCTAGGCCCGAGGGTCATAGCTTATTTTCCGTTCTTGCTCGTTCTGGGGCTCTATATCCTTATAAGGTTTGCTATCCTGGGCAGATTTGCCCAGACAGGGTATTGGACGGGGGATTTTTATACCACGTTTCTTTCAATGCTTAAAGGTGTCATGTATTATATAAAGGTCCTTTTATATCCTGTCGGACTGTGTGCCGACCACCTCACTTTTCCGATCTCAAGAAGCATAAAAGACCCTTTAATACTTTTCTCTTTGTTTGTCATCATGGCGCTTTTGGCGTTAAGCTTCTTTCTTGCGAAAAGAATGAAAAACGTGTCGTTTTCTATCCTGTTGTTTTTTATAACACTTGCGCCCGTGGCGAACATCATTCCGATAAAGATATTAATAGCGGAAAGATTTCTATATCTGCCTCTCGCGGGATTTGCCGTTCTGGTCGCTGCAATAGTCAGGTTTTTTTATATCAAATTCAGCGGAAAACCCGTCATCAAATATCCGCTTCTCGTCTTTTCAGCGGCCCTTATCTTCGTGTATTCTTCTCTTACTTTGGCCAGGAATCATGATTGGGCGGATGAAGTTGTGTTTAATGAAAAGATAATAGAGGTCTATCCCGACAATCCGCGCGCACATTATAATCTTGCTTTTGCCTTGATGCGGAGGGAGGGGGACCTCAGGAGGTCTCACGAAGAGCTCAAGAAAACCATCCAGATAATGCCCGAGCACTACCGGGCAAGGATGCTGCTGGCGAGTCAATATGTGTATGCAGGCAGGCCGGAAGACGCGATAAATGAATTAAAACGCGTCATAGAGATAAAACCGGAATTATCGGATGCGTATAAACGTCTCGCTTATGTTTACGAGATGCAGGAAAAATACGATAATGCTTTAGGCCAGTACGAGAGATTGCTTGCGTGGGATCCTTTGGACCTGGAAGCGAATGCGGGAATCGCGAATCTTTATGCGCTGAGGGGAGAAGAAGAGCGGTCGACCCAGGCATACAAGCAGATACTTTCAAAGGAAGAGCTTTATCGCGGCAGACCCCAATATGCTGTTGTATATCTGGAGTTGGGCAGTGTATACGCTTCTACCGGAAAAAGTGAGCTCGCCGGTAAAACCTGGTCTGAGATCTATAAGAGGTTAGGCGGGCATACTATCCTGGGCAGGATTTCAGGGTTTTTGGCGGATAATATAACGCTCGAAGAACTTCTTGAAGCAATGGAAGGGTGGCCGCAAAAATATAAAGTATTGGGTTTTTATTACATAGGGGTCAAGAAGGAATTAGAGGGTGACCTGGAAGAGGCGAAAGCCTATTATAAAAAGTGTTTGGAAGTCCCCACAAAAACGATCGAACATGCCGCGATGCTTGCCGGCCGGAAGCTGAAAAAA
>JBHIBX010000227.1:0-2568 GCA_046759285.1 Candidatus Omnitrophota bacterium | reverse complement strand
TAATGATACTCAATAACGGTTACCTTGGAATGGTGCGCCAGTGGCAGGAACTGTTCTTTAAAAAACGGTACGCCTTTACGGTCCTTGACAGGAGAGGCTGCACGATGTGTCCTGATTTCGTGAAGCTCGCGGAAAGTTACGGAGCTAAAGGTATCCGCGTTACGAAAAAGAATGAAGTGAAAAAGGCCATACAGACGGCTCTTAAAACAAAGGGCCCCGTTGTGGTGGACTTCCTTATCGAAAGAGAGGAAAACGTGTATCCCATGGTTCCGGCCGGGGAAGCTATCGATAGGATGATCCACGGAGTAGCATAAGGTTCAGGGGGAAGAATGGAAAAATTTGTATTATCAGTTCTTGTGGAGAATAAGTTTGGAGTTCTTGCCAGGGTGGCGGGGCTGTTCAGCGCGCGAGGGTTCAATATCGATTCCCTTGCGGTAGGAGAGACGGAAGACCCGAAGATCTCAAGGATGACCATTGTAGTGGAAGCGGATGAAAAGATCCTTGAACAGGTCAAAAAGCAGCTGAATAAGCTTATCGATGTTATAAGCGTGCAGGATTTCACGCACGGCAAATATGTCAATAAGGAACTTATTCTTATAAAAGTTAAAGCTGAAAACAAGAAAGACCGTGAAAAAATAATCCAGATCGTGGATTCAACCGGGGCCGAAGTTGTAGATATAGGCAAGAAATGCCTTACGGTTGAAGAGACCGGGGATGAGCATATAATAAATGCTCTTATAGAACTTCTGAGGCCTTACGGGATACTCGAGATAGCAAGAACAGGCAAAATAGCATTATCGTCTGACATTTAAAGGAGGAGGAAAAATGGCAAAGATGTATTACGATAAAGACGCTGATCTTAATGTGATCAAGGGGCAGAAGATAGCCGTTATCGGTTACGGCATACAGGGCCGCGGGCAGGCGCTGAACCTGAGAGACAGCGGGATGGATGTCCTGGTCAGCGAACTGGAAGGCACGCCGAATTACGACCAGGCCGTGAAAGACGGGTTTGAGGTTATTCCCGCCGAAAAAGCTGCAGCCGAGGCCGGCGTAATACAGATATTGACGCAGGATCATGTGCAGGCTGCGGTCTATAAGAACGCCATCGAGTCGAATCTCTCGGAAGGAAAGTCGCTTGTTTTTTCACATGGCTTCAATATCCATTTCAAACAGATAGTTCCCCCGAAGAATGTTGACGTTTTCATGGTGGCTCCAAAAGGTCCGGGTGCGCTGGTGCGCGAGATGTACGAGCAGGGAAAAGGCGTCCCGTGTCTTATCGCCGTATTCCAGGACTTCACAGGAAAGGCCAAGGACAAGGCCCTGGCTTACGCGGCGGCGATCGGCGGTGCGAGGGCCGGTGTGATCGAGACCACTTTCAAGGAAGAGACCGAGACCGATCTTTTCGGCGAACAGACCGTGCTTTGCGGCGGCGCCTCGGAACTGATCAAGGCGGGATTTGACACGCTCGTCGAGGCAGGTTATCAGCCGGAGATCGCGTACTTTGAGTGCCTGCATGAACTGAAACTCATTACTGACCTCATCTACAAATACGGTATTTACGGGATGAGGAAGAGAGTTTCCGATACTGCCGAGTACGGGGATATTACCAGGGGCAAGAGGGTCATCAACGAGGCCACGCGCCAGGAGATGAAAAACATCCTAAAGGAGATCCAGTCGGGGAAGTTTGCCGACGAGTGGATAAAGGAAAATAAGGAAGGAAGACCCAAGTACAACAAGATCACTGAAGAAGAAAAGCAGCACCCCATTGAAAAAATAGGAGAGACGCTTCGCAACATGATGCCTTGGATATAGGAGAATATCATGAAGAAAGAAAAAGTAATCATATTCGACACGACACTAAGGGATGGAGAGCAGACGCCCGGGGCAAGTCTGACAGTGAATGAAAAGCTTAAAATAGCTTTTCAGCTTGAGAAACTCGGCGTGGATGTCATAGAGGCCGGCTTTCCAAGGACAAGCCCGGGAGACCTCGAAGCCGTAAAAACCGTGGCCAAACACATCAGAAAGCCGATCATATGCGGCCTGGCAAGAGCGGTTAAAAAAGATATAGACGATGCTTGTGAGGCCCTTAAAAAAGCGAAACGGCCGAGAATCCATGTTTTTCTCGCAACATCGAAGATCCACAGGCAGTATAAACTCAAGAAAGCGAAAGACGAGATCCTGAAGGCTTCTGTCGAAGCGGTGAAGTACGCGAGAAAGAAACTTCCGGATATAGAGTTTTCACCGGAAGACGCCTCGCGCACCGAGCTGAATTTCCTCAAACAAGTCGTGGAAGCGGTCATCGACGCCGGAGCAAGGACAGTCAATATTCCGGACACGGTAGGCTATTCCGTTCCGGAGGAGTTCGGCGGAGTCATCAATCACCTCATGGAAGAGGTGTCGAACATCAATAAGGCCGTTATAAGCGTTCATTGTCACAACGATCTGGGCCTTGGCGTCAGCAATTCGCTGGCGGCAGTCCTGAACGGTGCTCGTCAGGTAGAGTGCACGATAAACGGCCTCGGGGAAAGGGCCGGTAACGCATCTCTTGAAGAGATCGTGATGGGCATG
>JBHIBX010000226.1:0-2569 GCA_046759285.1 Candidatus Omnitrophota bacterium | reverse complement strand
CCCGGCTGAATTATCGCTACTCTTTTTACACCCACAATTATCCTTTTTCCCCTCTTCTTTTTTCAGCTTCTTTAAGAACATTCCAATAATTGTAATTCCAGGACCTATAGGGATAGTCCGTGCAATCCCTGCACATAGGGATCTTGTGAAATTCCCTGTTAAGATGGTACTGACGCCATTCATTGAACTTTTCGCCTGTCCATATCTCTTCGATCGTATTCTCAAGGACATTGCCCATGACAACATTGTAAGTTATGTCGTATCCGCAGAAGCGGATATTCCCTGAAGTATCTATATTCAGCCTCTCGAACGGGAACGGGCAAGGAACCCTCTCGGTCTTGCTCAGATATCCTTGGGTTTTATTCTCCTCCTCGATGAGCCCCCATCTTAAGAATTTTCTGGAGATTACTTTATCGACAATGTTTTCCCAATATTCCACGGTCCTGTTCACATATTCGTCTTCCTCGGGACTGTTTACAACACTTACAAGAACGGCTGTTTTCTTGTTCATTTTGCCCCTGAGCTCCAGTGTTTTCATGATGTTGCTCTTTACCAAATTGAAATCAAGACCTGCCCGCACCTTCTTATAATGTTCCTCGTCCATGGCGTCCACGGAATATTCGATGGCGTCCGCCTCGGCTTCGAGAATCCTCCTGATCTTCTCACCGTTCAGCAATGAACCGTTCGTTATTATCCCTATTCCTGCTCCGGCTTTTTTGGCGTATTCTATCTCCTCTACCAAGTCTGGGTTAAGAAATGGTTCTCCGGTTCCTGAAAGCCTCATCATAGATCCATACTTGCCGGCTTCACCGGCTATTTTATTAAATACCAGGGGTTTCATGAAAGGTTCGCTTCCGTAAGATTTGCGGAGTTCGGGATTCTGGGTATAGACACAACTCGGGCATTTTGAATTGCACACGTTTGAAACGCTAAGAGCCATAAGAAGCGGGAATTTTTCCGCGCCCTCCTTTATTTTAAACTCTTCCGGTAAATGATCGACACTATTTTTATTTTGCTTGGTCATGATTTTTCCTTTTGTTAAACTCATTCTTCAATAAACCGTAATATACCGCATCCTTGAATCTTCCTTCCAAAAAAGTGTCTTTTCTAAAAACTCCTTCTTTTGAGAAACCTGCCGACTTATAGAGTTTCTGCGCGCGTTCATTATCTTCAACAACGTAAAGATAGATCTTATTAAGATCCAGATTTTCAAATCCATAAGCGATCAGCTGTTCCAGGGCTTCACGGCCCAGACCTTTATGCCACATCTCTTTATCGCCTATATAGATCCACAATTTGGCTTTCCGGGATCTGTTATCTATTTCGAATAACCCGCAATTACCTATATGGACCCCACTATCCCCGGTTGTTATGGCAAACATCTTTTTCGTTTTATCTTCCAAGATGTTATCACACCATTTATAGCATCCCTCAATCGTAACCGGTTCTGAAGAGCGATCGATAAGCTTGATCATTTCCGCATCATTAACCCATTCAACTGTCTTAGGCACATGACACCTTTCAAATGCGACTAGCTTTACTTTATAACTATCGTAATTCTTCATAGCATTTCCTTAAGTATAAATATAATCAGCGTAAGCGGACTGCCAGTCCGAACAATTCTTACACATGTCGGGCAACTCTTCAAACCTTAACTCTTTATGCATTTCGCGATATTCCTTTAATTTCCCTTGCCATATCTCTTTAATCGCGCTTTTTTTAACGTTTCCGCATTTGACGCGGCAATGCACATCTACGGCGCAAAGCGCGGCCTCTCCATCGGCGCATATATTTATGCCCCTCATAAGCCAATAGCAGGGCTTACGGTTTACCCGTACGTTATCCCGCAGATTATCGGCTTTTACAAGACCCGCCCAACTTACTTTAGGACGGATCTTTACATTAACCTTTTCTTTCGTCCAAAAGTTCCTGAAACTCTCGATCTCATGCTCGTTTACGTCGCTTACGACGTACTGGACAAATAGTTTCTGTTCAGGACCGCCGCATTCAACCAGAAGGTCTCTATAATGGAGGACATTCTTTACCGCGGCATCGAAATCTCCCCCTACCCTTATCTTGTCATATATGCCCTTGGTCGCGGCATCTATCCCCACATACATCGCGTCAAGCCCCGCTTTTATAAACTCCCGGGCCTTATCTTTCGCCATCAACGCTCCGTTAGAATTCAGAACAACATCTGAAAGGCCTTTTTCCTTCGCGTACCTGATCCTTTCAGACATATCCTTGCACAAAAAAGGCTCCCCGAAGAAAATTTCCCAGACCCTGCTATCGGGATTCTCAACGGCTATCTCGTCGATGATCTTTTTGTACAGACCCATGTCCATGACCTGAACTTTCCGGTACTCTTGCATATTCTTATGATCGCACATCGAGCACTTAAGATTACATGCATTGCAGTTATCGATTAAAATAACCTCTGGAAAATCAAGCGCTTCTTGAGTCCTGTCAGCTTTTGAAATATCGCTTTTATATCCCATGAAAACTCCTCTGCTTAAACCATAATCCAAAACAAACCAGATTCCATACTTTCGCGTTAACTCCCTGATCG
>JBHIBX010000225.1:0-2570 GCA_046759285.1 Candidatus Omnitrophota bacterium | reverse complement strand
GTGATGATACCCCAGTCCAACGTAAAACACCTTATGCTGAAGGATGAGGTGATAGATGCCGTTAAAAAGGGCAAATTCCACATCTGGCCTGTATCCACTGTTGACGAAGGAATAGAGATCCTGACGGGCAAAAAGGCCGGCAAGAAAGACGCCAAAGGAAAATATCCCCATGGAACCATCAATTACCTGGCGGATAAGAAGCTGAAGGAATATTCGAGGAAATTCGCGGCAAAACGAACCAGAGAAAAGAAAGGGAGATCCAGGAAAAAATGAATGTTTTGCTGGTTATCGGTATCATCATTCTGCTCGGCACGCTCGGTGGGCGAATATTCGAGAAGTTGAACCTGCCGAGGGTAATGGGATATATAATTATCGGCGTTCTATTCGGAAAGTCTTTCCATGGCTTCTTAAGCGGGCCTGTCCTTGATTCCTTCAGACCTCTCATCAACCTTGCCCTTGGTATTATAGGCTTTATGATAGGGGCGGAGATCAATCTCGAGAGGTTCAGAAGGTACAGCCGGTCCATTTACACCATACTTTTCGTGGAAGCCCTGCTTACCTTCTTTTTGGTGGGTATGGGGGTCACGCTGCTTACGGGAAAAGTATACATGGGTCTGATACTTGGCGCGCTTGCCTCAGCGACCGCCCCGGCTGCGACATATAACGTTTTAAAAGAGTATAAAGCGCGTGGTCCGGTAACAATGACGGCCCTTTCCATAGTGGCACTGGATGACGCGTTAGCCCTTATCATATACGGTTTTGCGAGTGCTTTCGCCAGGGCCCTTATAGTGCGTGAGAGCGTATCTTTTATGGGAACTATGGCAATCCCGCTTTTTGAGATCATTTGTTCGGTTGTTGTCGGTATCCTCGGCGGTTACGTCCTGCACAGAATAGTCCTGAAGACCAGGGACAAGGAACGTGTGCTGCCGTACACACTCGGTATAATCATTCTGGTAGTCGGTTTTTCGATATTCCTGAAGATCGATCCGATCCTTGCATCCATGGTTCTCGGGGCTGTAGCCTCAAACCTGCAGTCAAAGTCATCCGGGGGACAGGAGATGTTCGATCTTATCAAAAGATTCAGCCCCCCGATCTTTATACTGTTTTTTGTTCTTGTCGGGGCGCAGCTTGACGTCACGATACTGGCCAAAACGGGAGTGCTTATCCTCGCCCTTGTCTACATAGTGAGCCGAAGCATCGGTAAAGTCGCGGGCGCTTCCATCGGAGGAAGGCTCTCAAAGGCGCGCGAGACAGTGGCTAAATATACGGGGTTTTGCCTCTTCGACCAGGCAGGGGTCGCGGTCGGTCTTGCGATCGCTATCTATCACAGCTTCAGCCTCATGGGTCCCGAGGCGCGGGCGGTAGGTCTTCTTGTGATCAACATCATAACAGCGACTACTTTCCTCCTGCAGCTCGTCGCTCCTCCCATGATCAAGCTCGGCATAAAGAAGGCCGATGAGATGTACAGGGACGTCACGGAAGAAGACATCATCGAAAAACACAAGGTCGATGACGTGATGAATATAGACTTTCTGGCCATAAAAGAGAACAATAACATACATCAGATAGTCGAGATCATGAAGAAAAGCGATTCGTATAATTTTTCTATCGTGGGAATGGACGGAAAGTTCATGGGCGTTACTTCGCTCGGTGAGATACGCGATACGTTCTATGAAGAACAGATGGATCAGCTGATTTTGGCGGGCGACATTGTAAGAAAGGTTGACGCGATTGCGTACCTGGGTCAGGAGCTTAAAGAGGCGATAGATCTCTTCAAAACCAAGAAGATAGGTTATATACCGGTTCTGGAAAACAAGGATTCGCGCAAACTTGTTGGCCAGTTGGAATACAGAAAAGTCATGGATTTTATCACGAAAGAGGTTCTACTCAGGCAGCAGGAACTCGAAGCGGAATAACAAAAGGAGAAACACATGAAGAAAGCAGTAGTAGTTGTGTTGGCGATCGGTCTTTTGCTAACCTGTGCAAGTACAGGTCAGTGCCAGCAAGAAAAAATAAACCTGTACTCGGAATTGTGGGATGTCAAGGATATCAAAGTATACGTTGCTGACGTTACGGATTCCTCCGGGGCGGCAGGAGACATGGTCCGGGGCATCAAGAAGGAGCTGGAAGCCGCTCTTGATACAAGGATGAGTCTGGATTTCGAGATCGTCAACAATGAAAATGACGCAGATCTTGTCATTACCACCGATGTTGTCGAGCGTGTGTGGATGGACCATGACCCCATAGATACGGATCATTTGCCACCCAGTTGGGTTTCCGTACTTGTCGATGCTGCGCAGGACGATGATTACGGCCGGATCCAGGCTATCATGGTGGTTAAGCATGGACCGAACAGGGGGCTTGCCAGTGAACTCAGGAAGCTAAAAAGAAGAAATATAATTTGGCGCAAAGAAGTTTCAGCCGACGTTACCCAACACGAAATGACCGAGGAACAGAGCAAACCCATTCTGGAACAGGAGCTTGCGGCTGTATTCATTCGCAAGTGTTTCAGCAAGAACGCCAAGATGTATAAATAGCTGATGGCGAATGAAGATTATTATAAAGTGCTG
>JBHIBX010000224.1:0-2573 GCA_046759285.1 Candidatus Omnitrophota bacterium | reverse complement strand
TTCTGGCGGGACAGATAAACGGAACTACCGGCTACGAAGAAGCCGGCGCCCTTGGCCTCATGGCCGGGATAAACGCGGCAAGAAAAGTCAAAGGAGAAACACCCGTGGTTTTGGACAGATCACAGGCGTATATCGGCGTCCTTATAGACGACCTTGTCACCAAGGGAACGAGCGAGCCCTACAGGATGTTCACCTCGCGCGTAGAATACAGGATATTGATAAGGGAAGACAATGCCGACGTTCGTCTTGCCGATTGCGGTTTCAAGGCAGGCCTCCTTCCGAAAGAAAGGTTTGAACGCGTCAAAGGAAAGGTTGCGAGAGTAGAAGAGGAAGAGAGGTGGCTGAATGCATCCTCGGTATTTCCTGAAAAAAGTATCAATTCCTTTTTGAAGGATAAGAGCGAAGCGCCGTTGTCAAATAAAGTTTCACTGGCGCAGCTATTAAAGAGGCCGGGCATAGGTTACGAGGATGTGGTAGAGCTGGAAGGGCGGGAAGCAAAGCTTTCATATTACGAAAAAGTTCAGCTTGAAGTTGATATCAAGTACGCCGGTTACCTTGAGAGGGAGCTTGGAAAAATAAAGAAATTCAAGGAACTGGAGCGGATCCGCATTCCTGAAGGCCTTGATATTTCGAAGGTAGAAGGTCTGTCAAATGAGATCAAGGAAAAACTCATCCGCTTCAGACCCCGTTCTCTCGGACAGGCGTCCCGCATTTCGGGAGTGACACCGGCGGCAATTACGATCCTTATGGTAAAGTTGAAATAATGCGCTATTACTCTTTTAACAATTACCTGAAAGACAAATACGGTACGCGTGTTCACCGCCTGGGCCTGAACGCAGGGTTTACATGTCCCAACAAGGATGGATATCTCGGGACCGACGGCTGCATATTCTGCAATGAAAAGGGCTTCAGTCAGTTTGCCGAAAACAACATAGATCTGCGAGAACAGATAGAGAGTTCGATTGCTTTTGCCGGTGACAGGTTTAAGGCCAGGAAATTCATTGCTTACTTCCAGAACGCCACGAATACATATGCTCCGGCAAGTGAACTGAAAAAGACATATGATGCAATAAGGGACTTCCCGGACATTATAGGGCTCTTTATATCCACCCGTCCGGATTGCATAAACACCGAAAAATTGGATCTTATTGAAAACTACGCCGATAATTACGAGGTCTGGGTGGAGTACGGCCTTCAGACGGTACACGATAAAACCCTCAATCTGATAAAGCGCGGCCATAGTGTTTCGCAATCGCTTGAAGCAGTAAAAAAGACCGCGGAAAGAGGGGTAAGGGTAGGGGCGCATGTTATACTGGGCCTGCCCGGGGAATCCGGGAAAGAGATGGTCGAAACGGCAAGAGAGATATCAAAGTTGCCTGTCTCAGGAGTCAAGCTCCATGTTCTGCATGTTCTTAAAAATACCGAACTTGAAAAGCTGTATAGCCGGGGAAAAGTGGAACTTTTGACTCAGGATGAATATGTGTCGATCGCCTGTGATTTTATCGAGAACCTGAGGCCGACCTGCGTTATTCTCCGTCTTGTTTCGGACGCGCGCGAGGAGGTCCTTGTTGCCCCCAAATGGATAAACAATAAGCCCGGGGTCATAAGTGGGGTAGAAAGGGAATTGGAGGTAAGGGGAACCTGCCAGGGTATCAGGGTATAGCCTGCCCTATTGTATATGCGCTAATAATATGCTATTATAATATCCGTTCAATCAAAAAAATAAGGAGGGGTTTATGAAGGTGAAAATGATTTTTTGTATTACAATCATCGCGCTTATGGTTTTTATGACAGTTTCGGATGGTTTTGCCCAAAGAAGAAGAAAAAGCTCATCGGACTTACTTCGTGAAGGACTCCTTGGCGCTGGTGCTGGCGCAGTTGGCGGAGCGGCTTCCGGAGCCAAAGGAGGAGACATATGGAAAGGCGCTCTCGCTGGAGCCGGCGTGAATATAGTCGGTGGCGCTCTTTTGGATTCCATGAGCGGTGATCAAGTGGACACCACACAGCGCATTGATTCGGTAAGTCCTCGTACGGCTTATTCAGACGGCTATGAAGCCGGTTACCAGAACGGATACAAGCAGGGCTACACTGAAGGCTATAAAGACGGTCTGAAAGAATCCTACAAGGAAAGATAGGATGAAGAAAAAAACTTCCGGAAGAAAAGGGAGGGCGAAGAGCACCGGTCGGAAGAAACACAAGAAAGAGAAAATAGAAGCCCTCCTTCAATCGCTCTTGGACAAAGAGCGTCTTATCAAGCATGCCGAGGATGCCCTTTTGGAATCAATAAGGCATCTTCGTGATATCTTTGAACAGTCCCCCATCGGCATAGGACTGCATGACGACAAGGGGGAGCTCCTCATAGTCAACGGTTCCTACCTTAAGATCTTCGGTCTTAATTCGTTCGGCGATATAAAGCATCAGAATCTGTTCAAGATGCCCGAATTCCCGAAAAAGGAAGCACGAAGGCTGCGCGCCGGTAAGGTGGTCCAATACGAAGTCGAGTACGATTTCGAGGAACTCGGTCATGTCCTTTTTATCGTTTCCCCTCTCTTCAGGGAGAAAAAGATAATAGG
>JBHIBX010000223.1:0-2582 GCA_046759285.1 Candidatus Omnitrophota bacterium | reverse complement strand
ACTTCGGTCTTAATATCGTCGAACTTTCCTTCAAGCCCCATACCGATCAAATCTTTGAGCCTGCCCCTGAATAAATACTCTTCTATCTTTTGCACGTGACCTTCAACTACATCTTTAAATTCCGCGTGCAGGTGCGCATCTTCGCGAAAACGCGTCCCTATCTCTTCTAATGCTTTATTGATCTCGGGCCTGTTCAGGTGATATTCTGAGAAGTTTTTGAACCTTGAAAATATCCAGTGGAACTCATCCTCGGATATGCGCATTTTTTGCAGGAAAAACTTCATAACATCTTCCCGCAGCTCCACGTAAAGATCGTCTAAATCTCTATCCGGTTTTCCATAACTGCCCAAACGTGCAGCCGCAGCTGCTGAAAGAGCAAATACCCTTCTCAGGTCTTTAACAATAGATACGGGCTCTATAGAATTAAAAAATTGTGTGTGTGGCCAGCCTGCTTCTCCGGCCCAGGGATTTATTGTCTTTTGAGGCTCTCCCCCGTTCATTCCGGGGGATATTCTTCCTTCGCCTATAACGGGTAACTCTCCGGCAGGATAGCCGGCGTAAAATAAGAGCGACAAAATAAGCATTCCTTCCCTGGCATAATCCCCCGCGACGGTGCTCGAATAGAACTTACGGTCGACCATACCCATCTTTTTTAGCTTTTCCACTAAAAGAAGAAAGACCGGATAAGGTGCAGGAGGCATCCTTACTTCTACATAACCCCCTGATTTCTTTTCCGACCTGGCAAGCTTATGAGGCATGCCGACCGCGGCGAGAAAATTGACCACTTCGGCCTTTAGTGTTAACCTGTCGAGATCATCGGCGGGATCGCTATGCTGTTCCATACCAAGTGTAGGATACATCTTCGAAAGGCTCTCAAGCGCGCGGAGCGACGGTATTACAGTGACAGTTATGTTTTGCAGAAATTCACTGGATATGGAATCCTTATTAATAGCCTCTTCCAGGAGGAGCAGTTTCACGTAGGATCGTGTTCCTACCGCAAGACGGGAAAGATCGAGGGACGCGAAAGCTGCTTCTGCCCTATCCATGTGCTCTTTTGCTTTTTCCAGCTTGTGATAGGGCGATGTTTCGCCGAATCCTTGCGCGAGTTCCTGCACGTTGAGCCGGCTTGCGCTAAAGCAGAATTTCCGCGCTTCTTCATCGGTGAATTCGAGCCCAAAGTTTTTGAAGTACTTTAAAGTGCCTTCGGGATCCTGTATCGCGCAGAGCCTGGCTATTTCGATTATCTCGGATCTATCCTTCTGTGGGTCCAGCATGAAGTTCGCGAAATATTTTGCCGTTAACAGTCCCTCTAATTTCGCGCACTGTTCGGCGACTTTCACGGTTATCCTCTTTTCGGCTTCGCTTCTTTGCGGATCAAAGCCGAACTCTCCGAAATGCATCGATGCTCCAAGAGGGCTGTTCTTGGCGCAGATCATGGCTATTTTTTCGGCGGCCTTCCAATCCTCCTCGCTCTCCAAAGGATTTATATCGAATCTTCGGAAGAACAAAGCTGTTTTTCTTGCGTTTTGCAAAGCGCAAAGCTCAGCTACCTCGATGATCATTGATTTATCTGTCTTTGGATCGAACCCGAAGTTTTTAAAGTATTCGGCTGTCCCGCCTCCCCTGTTCCGGGCGCAAAGTTTCGCGATCTCAAAAATCACTTTCTTGTCTGTTTTTGGATCCAGGCCAAACTTTTTAAAGTGCTTTGCGGTAGCTTCGCCGTCGTGCTCTGCCATGAGCATGACGATCTTGATTATCTCCGGCTTATCGCCTTGGAGATCCAGGCCTAACTCATGAAAATGTTCTGCCACTATCCTTGTATCCCAACCGACATGCCACTTCACAGCTTCTATAATTATTTCTTTGTCCGCGGGGTTTGCAGGATTAAGGCCAAGAGCTCTGTAACACGCATCCACGCTCTCCCAGTCTTCGAACATCTTTTCAAGTTTTCCTAATATCTCGCGCTTTCTTTGACCGGGATCGTCTCCTCCTATGCCGCCAAAGGAAGGTCCAGAATGGAAAAATCTCATCCAAATAAGCGTAATAGCGAGCGCTATCCACGTAAAGGCCAATCCAATATTGAACCCGCTCGCAGCAACAACGGGACTGCAGCCGCCGCCAAAAGGCAGGTCTTCCTCCGTTATCCATTCATGAGTAACTTGTGCTGAATCGTACCAGTGCTGGACGCTATAGGCGTCGGAGTCAGTTACGGTAAATGGGCCGGAGCCATCCTGCCAGACGAGCACACCTTTCGCACCACCCGCAAAATAAGCGTCCATCTTTTGAGGTATATTTGTGGGTTCCTCTTCGGTAATTATGTAATCTTTATCCAGAGATATTGTCCCGCTGACGGGCCCCATGTAGTCGTAGTGGTGAATCGAATAAAAGTCCTGGTCCAAACCTGTCCAGTTGGTGACTGTTCCTTCGTCTCTTGCACCTATCGTAACGGGTGTTCCCGGAGCTTCCGTGTGGATCACGCCGATAAGCTCTGACAAGAAAGTCTGCATTTCAGACGTGGTAACGGCCGTAGCTTCCACCGGCTCATTCATGGCGTCGTAGGCAAATACTTCATCGCTTCCGGC
>JBHIBX010000222.1:0-2598 GCA_046759285.1 Candidatus Omnitrophota bacterium | reverse complement strand
TTACCCGCTTCTGAAGAAGAAAAAATAGAATACGTCCAGCCGTACGAAAAAAAGTTGGAAGTCGACATATCTTTTGAAATTCAGCCGGGATATGACAATAATGTCGACCTGAACTCAAAACGGCGCAAAGACGGGTTTCTGCAATCGACTGCAAACGCCGAAATAGATTACCCCCTCACTGAAACTATGAAGGTTGAAGGCGGTGTTGATCTTTTTACGACAATATATTACATATACAACGTTGACAACATATTTGACGTGGCGCCATACATTGAACTTGACTGGTGGATCACCGAGGACTACAGGTGGCAAAACAAGATCATGTACGATTATTTTTCATATCCAAACGACAAGGCCAGTACTTATTCCTCTGTGCAGCTTTCAACAGACATGCGCCAGTACCTGTCGGATAGCGTTTATCACGAGATTGAATACAGGTATTCTGAACGTTGGTATCCTGACCGCAAAGCCACACGCAACGACGGGATAAGGGATAACGCTGATCGTAAAGATAACCGCAATACGATAAAATATACTATCGGCGCTTCTTCAGCGACCCTTTATTTAAAGCTCAGCAACGAGCTTTACCATAACAATTCGAACGACAATTTTATGGACTATTACGACTACTTGGTGTACAGGGTAAGACCATCGATAACTTACTTTTTCACGGATAACATATTCGCGAATACCAATTTTTCCTACAAGCTCATATTATATGATGACCGCCGGGTCAGAGAGAACACCGAAAGAACTGTTCGCGATAACACTTTTACATGGGGCACTTCGCTTTTTTATGATCTCACCAAGAATATCATGTTGGGCGTTACGTACGTATATACAGAAAACGTGTCCAATGAACCCTTCAACAAGTATTCCGGCAGCATCGCCTCAGGAGGCGTCTATTACACTTTTTAGCATGCCATGAAAAAATTCGATAAGACACGGATAATATCTTTTCTTTTAGGCGCTTTCCTGGTATTCCTTTTTGTTGTTTTTTCCTACCAAAGGGTGTTCGACGAATTTGAATATATCACGCTGGACATCCGCTATAGATTGAGGCCCCCTCAGAAAGTCCTTGATGACATAGTTATCGTGGAGATAGGCGATGATTCGATAGAAAAGTTAGAGAAGTGGCCATTTCCCCGCAATTACCACGGACTTTTAGTAAAGGCACTTTCCTCGGCGGGGGCGAAAACCGTTGTTTTCGACGTTTTCTTCAGCGAGCAAAAAGAGGGCGATGAAGCGTTTGCCGGGGCGGTAAAAGCGGCCGGCAACATTTATCTTCCTTACGTCTTTGAGATCGACTGGACTAACCCCGACAAGACGGCCGTCCATGCATGGAAGTTCGCCGCGCCGCTCGTAGATGTGCTTAAAGACGCCTGCAAAGGATCCGGATTTATAAACATAATTCCGGACGAAGACGGAAACGTGCGCGAAACACCTGTCTTTATTGAATATGAGGGGAAGAGGTACCCGCACCTGACGATTCGGGCAGCGCTTAACAACTTAGGATATTCGTATGAAGAGGCCAAGATCGTGCCTGGTAAAGAAATGACCGTGGGCGATATCAAGATCCCCCTTGGTGACCGTTCGGAGATGATGATAAATTATCCAGCCGGCTGGGGCAAGGCGTTCCATCATTACTCTTACGTGGACATTATTCAGTCGTACTTAGCTGACATAACCGGGCAGAAGCCTACGCTTGACTTGAGCATATTTAAGGGTACGGTCTGTTTCATCGGCCTGACAGCTACAGCGACGCCTGATACGCACCCTTCGCCGCTCGAACCATTGTATCCCGGGGTAGGGGTCCACGCCACCATCTACAATCAGATAATGCAGAAAAAATTCCTGTTCAGGCTTAACAGGTGGTGGAACCTCTTGATCCTTGTTGTGATGTGGCTCCTGACAGGCTTTATCACGGCCAAGGTCCGGAAGAAATTCGCGCTTCTTTCGATCTTTGTTTTGATGTCAGCTTTTATATCTTTTTCCATGTTCTTCTGCTGGTCACTCGGGATATGGGTGGACGTTTTCTATCCTCTCATTACGATAGTGATAATCTACGTTGCATTTACCTTCAGAAAATATGTTGCCGAGACGCAGAAGAGGGAACTTATGGAGAACGAACTTAATATTGCAAGAGACATCCAGCAGAGTTTTCTGCCGCAGAGGATCCCGAAAGTGGGGGATCTCGATATAGGTGTCAGCATGGCCACAGCGCGCCAGGTAGGAGGCGACCTTTACGACATCTTTCAGATTGACGATAATAAAGTAGGTGTTATGATAGGAGATGTCTCCGGGAAAGGAGTTCCCGCGGCCCTTTTCATGGCCAGGGTTGTGAGCGAATTCAAGCTCTTCGAGAAAACATTCGGTACCGCCGAGGTCCTCAAGGAGGTGAACGACCGTCTTCTCGAAGGTTCGGGCAGCAACCTGTTCGTGACGCTCACTTATATGATTTTTGACACTCAAACAAAAAAAGCCACGCTTGCCATCGGAGGACATCTGCCGACGATCCTTGTCAAACCTGACGGGGAGGTAGGGCTGCTTGAAGTAGAAGAGGGCGTTCGCGCTGGCGTTGTGGAGCGTCTTCAGGGC
>JBHIBX010000221.1:0-2600 GCA_046759285.1 Candidatus Omnitrophota bacterium | reverse complement strand
TGAGAAAACTGCCGACCCCTCTGCTTTTTCTGCACATTTTCTCCAAAGCTGTTGTAGGCTTTGGGCTCGGTATCGTTTTAGCAAAGCAGTTAAGTGATTGGGGAGGCTGGCTCATCCTTCTGGGATTAGCACTTTCGGTTCTGCCGGCCTATAAGATCTTAAGCGGAAAAGAATAAGGAGGAAAAATGCCCTACGATAGCAGTTTGGATGAACGCTTGTTTTCAAAGTCCTGGGAAACCGATTCGGACAGGTTGACCGTAAGCATATATTCTTACAATCAGGGACAGAAGAAACTCCAGATCAACAGGGAAAGAAAGGACAAGAACGGAGAGCTGAAGTTTGCCAAGCTTGGGAGAATGAACAAGGAAGAAACAGAAGCCGTTCTTCCCCTGATACAGGAAGCGCTTAATCAGATGGATTAATCCCGGGCCGGGGGGATATATGCAGCTTCTTAGAAAGATACTTTTTTACACATTCGCTGTCATATATATAACCGTTTGCCCCTTGGTCATACTTTATGCGTTCGGCTATATTTACAAGCCCGGGACAAAGGAAGGCATACTAAAAACAGGACTCATATACCTCTCGACCGCTCCTGCCGGCGCGACCATATACATGGGCAACAGCCGGTACACGCAAAAAACGCCGACTATTATTCAAGAACTTCTTCCGGGCAGTTACCCTATCAAGGTGGCTCTGGAAGATTACCTGCCCTGGACGCAGACCGTTCCCGTCGAAGCTGAAAAAGCGACAGTTCTAGACAAGGTCCTGCTCTTACCCCGCGAATGGAAAAGTAAAGAGCTTATTCCCGGACGGGTCCAGGATATTATCGCCGTGCCCGGAACTGATTTTTTTCTTGCAAAAAAAGGGATGAAGGCGGAGGATGTCCTTGTTTGTGATTACGAAAAGGGGAAAGCGTGGCCGCTATTAGGTCCCGGTTCCCCGTTTCGGGAAAGCAAAGTGCTTTCATATTATACGTCTAAAAAAAGTCCCTCCCTTCTTTTGCGCGTTTCTTCCGCTCGGAAAGAAAAATTCCTTTGGATCGAATTAAAAGAAAACGGGGGCGTTGCAAAAGACATCACGAATCTATTCCAGATGACCCCTGTCCAGGTCAAGTGGCTTCCCGGCCAGGATTACATTTTTGTGTTATACGCCGGACGCCTTGACCGGGTAGACGTTGCTTCAGGAGCGGTTTATCCGGAATATGTCCTTGATGTGCGCGGATTCGATCTTTTCGACGGCAAAATATATGTCCTCAAAAAAGACAACACTTTTCTGGTAATGGACTCGGACAAAAAGACCGAAAAAATGCTCCTTGGCGACCAGAAAATAGGGGATTCGATCTTTAGGGATAAAGGGCATTATAACGTGGAGGTTCTTTCCGAAGAACTGATCCTTTTCCTGGGCGAAAACGGTGCTCTTCTGGCCAACCGTCTTCCGTACCGCTTTGTGGGCAAGGGCGTAAGAGGCATGGAATTTGATCCAAAAGGGGAGCGTGTTCTCATCTGGAGCAAAGACAGAATAGGCGTACTGGATTTTTCGGCCGAAAAGACCGGTAACGTGGGTTTTGAAAAAGGGCCCGCCCTTGCGTGGGTCTATACCCAAGGCAAGGACATAGGGCAGGCATCCTGGGTGTACGAGGCTTCGCATATTCTTTTCCGGGACTCGAGCAATATTTCTTTGATAGAGATTGAAGGCTACGGTGAGTTCAAAATCGACCCTGTTTTTAAAGTAAACGAAAAGAGTTCTGTTTTTTATTCGGACAAAACAGGAGAGATGTATTTTTCCGATGCGACCAGCGGAGAGCTTTTTTCTGTTGTGATAATGCCCGAAGAGAGCCTTATTCCGCTCGAGCTGCCCGACCTATCGAAAATCGGAAAAAGCAAAAAAATAGAGGAATTATGGAATTTAAGTTCTCAGGAAGCCGACTGACCGGAAGAGAAAGAGCGCTTCAGCGTTTTTTCGAGATCGTCCCAGGCCTGACAAGTTGGACAGTCCTTATAGGGATGTTCTTCATCGCCTTCTTTAAGCCTCTTGCCGCGGCCGTAATAATGATCGCTTTTTTTCTTTACTGGCTTTTAAGGCTTTTGTACCTGACTATCTTTCTCGTTCTTTCCTATTTTAAACTTTCGAAAGAGCAGGGAGCGGATTGGATGAAGAGAGTGCGCGACCTGGATGGTCTTGAAGATACCGGGCGCGTGAGGCCCTTTTCAAAAGATGTGTACCACCTGGTTATTATTCCCGTTGCCAAGGAAATGCGGGACGTTATTGAACCCGGAATAAAAAGCCTTGCAGAAGGGACGTTCCCCGCAAAACAGATCGTTGTGTTTCTCGCCCTGGAAGAGAGGGCGAGCGAAGAAGTAAAAACCGGGACCAGGGAAGTTCTGGATGCCTACAAGGATAAGTTTTTTGACATGCAGATCGCCGTTCACCCTGACGGCATAGTAGGCGAAGCCCGCGCGAAAGGGGCCAATACGACCTTTGCGGCCAAAAAAGCTGCTGAATACTTCAAGGAGAAAAACATACCTTTTGAAAACGTGATCTCATCGTGTTTTGATTCGGACACGGTTGTGAATCCTGATTATTCCGCGAGCCTCACT
>JBHIBX010000220.1:0-2602 GCA_046759285.1 Candidatus Omnitrophota bacterium | reverse complement strand
GTTTTTACCCTAACATGTCAGTTATAGATCTTTTGTTTTGTCACGGAAAGAAAATTTTGAAAATCATAAAAGAAGGGGGAAAATGATGAACGTTTTAGCGATAGGAGCTCATCCGGACGATATAGAATACGGCTGTGGCGGCACACTTTTAAAACTATCTGCCCAGGAAAAAGCCAATATTTACTTCTTTATCGCGACCCATGGTGAATTAGGGGGCGGAGCTGACGTAAGAATAAAAGAGCAGGAAAAAGCTGCCGAATTCCTGGGGGTCAAAGAGATTTTTTGGGGTGGTTTCATGGATACCAAGCTCATCGTAGGCAAGGAACTTATCGGCAAAATTGAGGAAGCTATGGATAAAACAAAAGCAGATGTTATTTTTGTCAATTATCCGGATGATGAGCACCAGGACCACAGGTTTCTTGCTGAAAGCACTATTGTCGCGGCACGTTATGCCAGGAAAGTCATATTCTATGAAGACTATACGTGCAAAAAATACGAGCCGCATCTTTTTGTGGATATAGGTGATGTGCTTGATGAAAAAGTGAAATTGCTGAAGATGCACAAATCACAAGTAGAAAGGGATTATCCGACGAGCCTTGATATGGTCGAAAGCGTAAAGGCAGTCGCGAACTTCCGTGGTTTTCAGGCCAAGGTGAAGTATGCTGAAGGGTTCAGCGCCTTACGTTATTTGTTAGATACTCTTTGACAAGGAGATATATGGACGAAAACATTATTCCGCATTCACGGCCGACTCTGGGAGAAGAGGAGGCTTTAGTTGCAGCTGAAGTTGTAAGATCAGGCTATATTACTCAAGCCGAAAAAGTGGAAGAATTTGAAGAAGAGCTTGCCCGTTTCGCAGGTGTGAAAGGGGCAGTAGCCACAAATTCCGGGACGTCTGCTTTGCACCTTGGTCTTTTAGCCATGGGGATAAAAGCGGGGGATGAAGTGATCCTACCGTCTTATGTATGCAGCTCTCCGATGAACGCCGTGTATCTGGCCGATGCCGAACCGCGTCTTTGCGATATTGAGCCCGAAAGTTTCAATATTTCTATAGGCAGCATCGAAGACAACATAAAGGAAAACACCAAGGTAGTTATTGTGCCGCACATGTTCGGAAATCCCGCCGACCTTGAAAAGATAGAGAGTTTAGGCGTACCTATAATCGAAGATTGCGCCCATTCTATAGGCGCTGTGTACGGAAACCGTAAAGTTGGGAGTATCGGCCGTTTCAACATACTTTCATTCTATGCGAACAAGGTCCTCGCGTCCGGCGAAGGCGGAGCCATTCTGTCAGATGATGAAGACATCCTTCAGATCGCGAGGGACTGCCGCGATTATGATGAAAAAGAAGACTATAAACTCCGCTTCAATTACAAAATGACGGATTTGCAAGCCGCGATCGGACTGGTCCAGTTAAAAAAGCTTCCTGAAATGTTGAAAATAAGGAAAGAAATAGCCGAGAGTTATGAAAAAGCCCTATCTGGGCTGGATATCACATTACCCAGGGGCGAGTTCGATCACATTTATTATCGTTATGTTATTAAAATTCAAAAAGACATTTCTGAAGCAATTTCACGTATCGGTGAAGAAGGCGTAATGTGCGAAAGGCCCGTATTCAAGCCTTTGCACAGATACCTGGAACTCAGGTCCGGCTTCCGGAATTCCGATGAGGCATACGCGACAACTCTCTCCATACCGATCTACCCATCCCTTTCCGATGAGGAACAGGGAAGGGTGATCGAGGCAGTAAAGAAATGTTCAGGCTAACCAAAGAAGCTGTATGAATAAGATCTCTTTTCCCACGACAGTTGATCTCGCCCTTACAGGAAAATGTAATCTCAGGTGCAAACATTGCAACACTGCGGATACCTGGGATCTCAAAAATGAACTGTCTTTTGAGGAGATAATCGGGGTATTGGACCGGCTGAAAGAGGAAAAGATCTTCAATCTTAATCTTTTTGGCGGAGAACCTTTTTGTTATCCCAGAATCTTCGAACTATTGGAAATCCTTAATAATTACCCTGTAAGGGTGACAATTTTGACCAACGGCACATTGATAGACAAAACAACCGTGAAGTATCTGAAAAAGATGCGATTTTTGGAAAATATCCAGATAAGCATAGACGGTTCCAGTTCTGACATTCATGACTGGCAGAGGGGGGAGGGGTCTTTTTCTAAATCCATTAAAGCCATTAAATTACTTCGCGAAAATAATTTTTCTCTAAACATCAAAGCCATAATAAATGCGCATAATTACAAGGATATTGAAAACATGGTGAAGTTAGCGATGAGCCTGGGTTTGAAGGGTATGGATTTCGGTGATGCAGTTGAATGCGGCAGGGCCGCGGTTTTCGCGAGCGATATGTGTTTTGAAGGAGAAATTTACCGGCATATAATGAGCGAGATGTTCCGCCTCAGGGAAAAATATCCTCGCTTTGTCATCGGCGGCACATTGGGCCAGAAAATCGAAATGCTTAAGGATTTTTATAAGAATGGACCGGACAAGGGAAATAGGGGGACGTTTTCGACCTGTCCCGCCGGATATAGCATGCTCGCCATACGTTCTGACGGCAAAGTGGTTCCATGCTCGGCGTTCTGGACA
>JBHIBX010000219.1:0-2623 GCA_046759285.1 Candidatus Omnitrophota bacterium | reverse complement strand
TTCGTTATTGCCGAATTTTTCTTTTAATACTTTGAAACTTTTACTATTCGGCTCAAAGGCGTAAAACTTATCAAAATCTCTATACTCTTCCATTGCCAATTCAAGAGTATCGCCATCGTACGCCCCTAAATCAATAAATATCTTCATATCAACTTTAGTAGCTTAATAACTGTTTTTTCATCAATACCACGGACTGCGATAAGGCGTCTGTTCTTCCACGGCCTTTCCTGTTTCTATGTCTTTCAACTTTAAGGTAATCGCGGCAAAGAACCAAAACGGTTCAGCTATACGTATAATGATGAACGTATTAGTCCCTATGGCTTGGCCTAATAGGCCGGCAAACCCTACCAGGAATCCTACGGCCAGGCCTTTAAACAAGGGGGTTTCAACGGTTTGATATACCTTAAAAGCGGAATTCCATATACGCCACATGAGCCAAAGAAATAGACAGAGCCCCACAAGGCCGGTTTCGCTTATGGCAAGGATATATTGACTGTCAAGAAAGGGGCCCCCGGTCATGCCATATCCCAGTAAAGGTTTTTTAGGAAATCTATTCACCAAAATATCATGCCAGGATTCTACTCTGGCAGCCGGCGACGGGCCAAGGGTAATTACGCCTACTCTCTTGAGGGTTTGTTTTTCCTCCGGCTGGAAAATCCCAAGTACCCTTCGTTTCATAATTGGGGGGCCGAACGCGACTAGAAGTATGAAAGCAACAATTAAAATCACTACGGCATTAAAAACATTTTTTCTTTTTGTTAAGAATATGAAAACGGGAAGGGCTATAAACATGCCAAGAAAAGAAGCTCGCGAGACAGTGAATATAAACGTTGGGACCAGGAAAAGAAAGATCAGGATCAGGACATTGCGCCTCTCCTTATGATGTAGTATCAATCCCAAGAGTATGCATAGTATAAATAAAAGATATCCACCAAGCGTGTTGGGTTCTCCCGAGCCTTCAAAGGGAGCCGAAATCCTGTCGACCCTCCCAATATGAGTAATCCCATATATTCCCACGATGATACTGGTTATAAATAGCACTGCAACGAACAGTTTTACCTGTTTGGTAGTATTTGTGTTATTAAAGACCATGAAGTAAAGAATAAAATATTCGACAAGTTTCAACACAAAGAACGTGCCTTTTAAGGGCGGAACATTGCCCAATAACATGCCGCGTAGTGTCGAAACGCAAAGAACTGCCACGTATAATCCAATCGGGGCGTTTAGCGGACTCCTCACGATAACCGGGAGCTCTTTTCTTATAGCCATCTTGGCAAGCCAGGTGAATGAAACCAGTATTAAGAGAAGGTCTTCGGCCCTTATGATAATTTGCCGCCCGGCGGTTGATCCTATTTCCAGCTCAGGCGAAAGAAGCATGGAGAGAAGGATCGCGACAAGTCCTATATCCGTGTTAATAAACGTGAGGCCTACGAGTACTACAGAAAGGATAACTATAACCGTTTTGGTAAGTTCGGTGACACCAGTTACAAAATATGTGGAGAGAACGGCAGCTATACAGATGAAGATTAGAGTTATAAAGAGCTTGTAATTTGGTCCTCGGAATTCGGTGAATCTGATGGCCTCCTCCTATCGCCTGAACGACTACTCTCTACTTGCTCTCCTCTTTTTGTTCTCCCTCCCCCTCCCCGTAGTATTTCTGACGGTAGTAATAATAAGGAGAGCCAAACCTCATGTCTGAGGCCCTCATGTTATTTAAAACAATACCTATGGTTTTTCCTTTGGCGCTTTCTATCTGTATCTTGCACCTGCGCAGAGCTCCTCTTGCTACTTTGCCTACTTCATAAACCAGAATGACCCCATCAATTTTGGAACTCAGTATACAGGAATCGGTCACCGGCAGTATAGGCGCTGAATCGAAAAACACGACCTGGAATTTCTGTTTCAATTCCTTTATGAGATTTACAAGGTTCTGCGACCCCAGAAGCTCTGTCGGATTTGTGGCAGTATGACCGGATGTTATCACACTAAGGTTTTCCATCCCGTAGGTCTTAAGGACCATGCTCGTTTTGAGATTACCGAGCATGATATCGTCAATCGTTTTGATAACATCATTTGTCTTGAACGTCCCAAGGACCGCTTCAGTCAAACCCATTTCCTTTTCAATGCCAAAAACCTTATGGACCGACGGCCTCCTCAGGTCAGCATCTACAAGAGCGACCCTGTATCCCATCTGGGCCATACTGAGAGCCGAATTGACCGTAGTCATGGTTTTGCCTTCGCGGATCCCGGCGCTTGAAAACATTATGCAATTACCCATTTTGTCAATCCCGGAGAATTTGATATAAGTCTGCAGGTTCCGGTAAGCTTCCGCAATGGGAGACTTTGGACGGTACTGGGTAACAAGACGGCCCATGATCTCGGCAACTTTCTTTTGCTCTTCGGCTGGCGGCGGTTCTTTCCAGTAATCGATCTCCTCTTTTTTAAGAATATCAATATGGGGGACAACGCCAAGAACGGGTATCCTCAGATACTCTTCAACATCTTCTATTGTCCCTATCGAGGTGTCCAGGCTTTCGGCGATAAGCGCTGCGACCAGTCCCAAGACCAGGCCGATTGCGCCGCCGAAAAATACGTTAACGGTAGGTCCTGCCGCAAGGGGAAC
>JBHIBX010000218.1:0-2627 GCA_046759285.1 Candidatus Omnitrophota bacterium | reverse complement strand
TTTAAACTTTAATATAATTATAGATAGAAACTAACAGGTCCACTACTATGAAAGATCAAAAAACACGTGACGCGATAGACCTCGAGCTATCCCGAACTTATTTTGGAACTCCCGAAGAAAAAAGCCCTCCAGCGCCGCAGAAAAAAGCAGAGCCGGAAGAAGAGAAACAAGAAACTCAACACGCACCTTTCCCTGCCCGACGCCGCTGGTCTCCACTGACTATTCTCTTCATCCTCTGGATACTCAGCAGTATCATCTTCTTCGCGGGATATTTTCTCCGCGGAAAAAAAGTCGTCTTTAACGTCGCTATCAACGTCGAGCCGGATCCGGCTTACGTAAAGCGCGCCTTGTCCGCAAAAAAGGAACGGCCCTCAAAAGAGGATTTTTTGTCCAGAATAATAAGACAGACTGCTCCGAAACAAGTATCTGTACCCGGTTCAATTGTACCCGGTTCAATCCCCATAGAAACTGACTCGCCTAACTCAAAAACGCTTTATGGCTTCGAGATCGACGAAGGAGGATGGGAAATCCCATCCTGGGAACTGGACAAGCCTGATCACGTCGCAAGATCCCTCGGAAGGACCGATGCTTTCTCGAACACAGGCAATGGCAGTCTGGAGCTTTACGCGGAGTTCCCCGGAAAAACCTGGACCGCTGCCCTTATAGAAGTCCAGCAATACCTTAATCTGGAGAACTTTGACACGATACAAGCGGATATATATGTGCCGCCGTCATGCCCTGAAGGATTAAGGTGCAAGCTTATCCTCACAGTCGGGGAAGACTGGAGGTTCGTTGAAATGGCGCGCAGTTTTCGCCTTACGCCCGGCGAATGGACAACGGTAAAGGCGAGCATCGCGGACGGAAGCAAGGACTGGAAAAGGACAATAGTAGATAATGTTTTTAAGGGCGACGTGCGGAAGATCGCCATAAGGATAGAATCGAACCAAAAACCTGTCTATTCAGGCCCGATCTATATTGACAACGTGAGGGTCACATCTCAGTAAATCCCCAATTCTCGAAGGCGCTTGTCTGATATTCCAAAATGATGTGCAAGTTCGTGCTGAACAGTGTGCGTGACTAATCGCACGGCTTCTTCGTCGCTTTTGCATATTCTTTCGATGTTCTTCCGAAAAATAGAGATCTTATCGGGCATGACCATGCCGTATTGATGGCTTCTCCTGGCAAGAGGCACTCCCTGGTAAAGTCCAAGGACCATCCTCCTGTGCGCTGCATCCACCATTTTAGATTGTTCGGGCGTCGGCTTGTCTTCTATCACGACGTCCACGTTCTCAAGGCTTCGCTTGAAAATCTCCGGCAGGTTTTCCAGAGCCCGCATCACAAGTTTCTCAAAATGCTCAGCGCTATTCATAACCTATAACCTAACACCTATTTTATATAATATTTCCGTTTTTTGATCGTGACGAAACTGCTCCATTCTTTCCCCTCTTCCGCCTGCGCGCTTTTCAGTTCCCTTATCGCGTTGGCTTGAGAAACAAGTTCGTCAGTCTGGTACACGATAGTCGCTTCCAGCGTTTTCGGCAAAACAGGAGATTGCTGCTCATATTCGCCGTGGTGGCTTAATACACCATGCTCGAGCAGCATCTTTAGATCGGCAGGAAAATCCGGCACCTTCCCTATTTTATCAATAAGGATATTGTGTCCGATGACAATGTGGCCCACGAGCCCGCCTTCAACGGTGTATTCCATATTTTTAGCGTCCAGTTCGACCACTTTTCCTATATCATGAACGAACGCACCGAAAAGAGCGATGTCCCTGTCAACATCAGGGTAAAGTTTGCACATCTGTTCTACGATATACATGACCTCGTAAGTATGTTCAACCAATCCCCCGATATAGGCGTTATGCCAGCTCTTTCCTCCCAGGCCATCTTTAAACATGGACATGAGTTTCTTGTCCTTGATGAACTGCTCTGAAAGAGCGCTTATCCATGGATTTTTTATTTCCTTCATATACGCGATGACTTTCTCGAGGATCTCATCCCTGTTCTCAACCGCTCTTACCATATCTTCATACCGGAAGGCCCTTTCGTCCGCCTTGGTTATAAAGTCCACTTTGAGCTGTTTCTCGTCGCGGTATTTGTCCACGGAACCTTTGACCTGGACCACATCGCCGGATTCGACCGCACCATCGAACTTTTCCGCATCTTCCCACAGGCGTCCCTCTATCTGGCCCGTCTTATCCTGGAAAGAGAGCTCCAGATACGGTTTGTCGTATTTCGTAAGCTTCAGGTTCTTTTTCCTTAATATAAAGAAAGAATTGACCTTTTCATTGACCTTCATCTCATTTACAAACTTCTTTTCCATGTTAACCTCCCCAGCAGATAGAATCGTACGCGCAGCGGGCGCAACGATCCTTGCCGTCCCGTTCCGGCAGCTTATCGAACTTAAGCTGCTGTATATCCTTCCAGCATTTCAATATCAGCTTCTCCAATTCCACCGTCATGTCTTCCGTCAACCCCACTGCCTCGCTTCGGTAAGATCCTTTTTCAAGATCGTATTTTTTTACCGTTGCGGATACGGGTTCCAGAAATTGAAGAACCCCTTTAGTGACCTTGCCTTTCTTGTTTCTGGAAGACGACCTTTCGTATAACAATTTGTACGCGACA
>JBHIBX010000217.1:0-2647 GCA_046759285.1 Candidatus Omnitrophota bacterium | reverse complement strand
ACAGCGCCTTGTAGAGAGGCATAGCCAGGGGAAAAGAATACACAGGCCCCCGTCCCATGGGGCATAAGTAATTTGGGGGGAATGTCATCCCGAGCGAGCGAAGCGAGTCGAGGGATCTATTACTCCTACTGAAACCCAATCCTGCGCTTCGGCTTTGCAGGTGGTGGTTCCATTAGCTGCCGAATGGCTTCAAAAATCGTCTGAATTTCTTCGTCGTGTTTTTCTATTTTTCGTTCCAGTTCACCTAATTTATGTATAAGCTCCTTATGGGCAGAAATCATTTCTTTGAGTTTGACAAAAACACGCATGATAGCAATATTCACCTGTACCGCCCGTTCGCTATTTAACACGCTTGAAAGCATTAAAATACCGTGTTCAGTAAATACATGTGGTAGATATCTTCTGCCACCCCTCTTTGAGGTTTCAAATTGAAACCTCAAATTATCATATTCTTCTTTATTCAATTGAAACATAAAATCCTCTTTCCCAAAATTCTTTCAAATTCTTTCGATTTTTATAGTAAAATGAAAGGATAGGGGGTACAGGTTTAAGCTCTAAAGATCATGAAAAAAAATAACCAGTCTTTAATAGAAGAAACAGCAAATAGTATCACGCAAGGCATTGCCCTTTTGTTAAGTATTGCGGGCACAGTCATTCTCATTGTATTGGCAAGTAGACACGGGGATATCTGGCGGGTTACTTGTTTCAGCATTTACGGCAGCACTCTAATTATATTATATGCTTCATCTGCCTTGTACCACAGTTTCCCCCCGGGCCGCCTGAAACATATGTTAAAAATAACAGAGTATTCTGCTATTTATCTTTTCATTGCTGGTTCATATACTCCTTTTGTGCTTATCACGTTAAGGGGAGAACTCGGCTGGACTTTGTTTAGTATAATTTGGGCTTTAGCTTTAGCAGGAGTAATATTTAAAATCTTCTTTATAGACAGGTTCCTTGTTTTGTCTACTATCACTTACCTGGCAATGGGATGGCTTGCCCTTATTGCCGTACGACCTATGATAAACAACTTTCCATTTAAAGGAATTGTCTGGCTAATCGCAGGGGGATTACTCTATACATCGGGAATTATTTTTCACTTTTCTAATAAGCTGCCTTTTCACCATGCAATATGGCATTTATTCGTTATCGGTGGCAGCATATGTCATTATCTTGCGATTCTTTTTTACGTATTGCCCGCATAAGGGTAGGAGATTTTGGTTTTTAACTGAAAGGAATAAAAAAATATGAGCGAAATAAAAACGAAAGCTATCGATAGTATTGAAAAGAAAATGGACCAGATGAACGCGGACGAACTCAGGTACCAGGTTCTTAAGAGCGCGAAAAACTTTAAGAGTTCATGGATAAGCCTGGGACAGATCCTTTACACAGTATGGAAAGATAAACTGTATAAAGATTGGGGTTTTACCGAATTTGAAAGCTACGCGTCCAAAGAAATAGGCATACGCAAAGAGACTGCATTCAAACTTTTAAGGTCTTATTCTTTTCTGGAAAAGGATAGCCCGCGCTATCTTACAAAGGATTATAACGAGGGTGCCCAAGCCAGGGAAGTTCCCACATATGAAGCAGTAGATGTTTTGAGAAAAGCCAGCAATAATAAAAAACTGGATAGGGAAGATTACGCTAAAATAAAAAAATACGTCCTTGAAGGCGGCAAAGGTGCCGGCGAGGTAAAAAAAGACCTTACCCAAATGATCAAACAGCAGGAGGAGCTCGATCCGGCTGAAGAAAGGAAAAAGAAAAGAGTCCTTGTTCTTAAGAGATTCGTAGGTGTTTTAAAGTCCATTCGTAATGAGATAAAAGTTTCTCGTGTATTACCCGAAAAAGTCGTAAAAGACGTTGACAAGCTTATAAGCAAGCTTGAAAGCGGCCTGGTGTAAGATTACACGCATTGTCATCCCGGGCAAGCTGAAGGCCGAGACCCAGGATCCGTCCGCCCCAACTTGAGGTCACAAATTGTGACCTCAAGATTGTAACTCCTTTCATTACATATGCTTAAATTGGAGGTCGCAGATTGCGACTTTCAATTCCCTTATTTTTTTGAAAGAATTTGAAAGGAGGCCAGGAAAATGACCATCACTATGACAGCAAAACATCAAGTTACAATACCGAAGGCCATAGTAAATGCTTTTGGACTTGAAAAGGGATCTCTTCTTAAAGTAGATATACGTAATAATCGAATCGAACTGATTCCCCTTGAACCGGTCGAAAAGGTCTTTACTGAAAAAGAATACAAGGCATTAGGGGCACTTTCGGCAAGAGAAAAGGGTAAAGAAGAAAAGATTACAGAAGAATTCATCAAAGATCTTAAAAAAGGGAAAAAATAAGTGCCTTTATCACTGTACTACCGTCCTTCGTTCAAAAGAAGCCTTAAAAACCTCGGCTCTAAAGACCTGAAAACAGTTGGTTTTATCCTCGAAGTCTTACAAGTATATTATTCCGCCGGATGCGATCTAGAAGAAGCACGGCGCATCGCTCCCGGATTTTTCTACAAACAACTTCGCAGGCCTTATGGGGAATCATGACCAAATCAAGCAATTCTTAAAGAATTCCTTTTAAAAAAGCTTGAACCGGCGCCAAATTCAAGCGCCCACCCTTTGTCATCCCGGAATTCGCCGAAGGCGAA
>JBHIBX010000216.1:0-2666 GCA_046759285.1 Candidatus Omnitrophota bacterium | reverse complement strand
CGCGTCAGTCGCATATGCACCACGCAGTAACCTTCCCATGGAATAATCTCTTTTTCCGGAATGTGCTCCCTTATATAACGGCCCAGATTTTTATCGGGGATGAAAATAACCTTATCTTCTTTGAGGGACTTTACTATTTCGACCGCGTTGGAGGAAGTGCAGCATATATCGCTTTCTGCCTTAACAGCCGCTGTTGAATTTACATAACAGACGACCGCCGCTTCGGGATATTCCTCCTTTTTCTGTCGAAGCTTTTCAACAGTGGCCATTTCCGCAAGCGGACATCCGGCTTCCTCCACGGGCAGAAGTATGGTCTTGCCCGGATTTAGAATCGAAGCGCTTTCAGCCATGAATTTTACACCGCAAAAGACAACAACTTTATGTTTGGATTTAGTGACTTCTCGGGCCAAAGCATAAGAATCTCCGGTAATATCGGCTATTTCCTGGATTTCATCACGCTGATAATTATGCGCAACGATCAGGGCGTCTTTCTCCTCCTTAAGCTCGGCTATTTTTCTCCGCAGATGTTTTTTATATTTTGCATCAAATTTTTCAGGTTTCATTTTTCAGGCCTCAGACTTCAGACTTATTATTGTATTATCTATTAGTCTTGTATTTCCTACAAATGCAGCAATGGCTATCAGGGTTTCGTCCTTTAAAACATCAACCGGTTCGAGGGTTCGTGCATCAACGATCTCGATATAATCGACCCAGACGTCCTTTCCTTCCAGGAGGACCTTTTCCATCTCTTGTTTTAATCTGCTGGCAAAACACTCACCATCGGAAACGAACTGTTCGGCCTGCTTTAATGAATGATAAAGGCCAAGGGCCTGGTGTCTCTCTTCTTCTGAAAGATAGTTGTTGCGGGAACTAACGGCCAGACCGTCGCTTTCCCGCACTATCGGCATGACCCGGACCTCGGTGTCCATATTCAGGTCCTTTACCATCTGCTTGATAATGACTGCCTGCTGAGCGTCTTTCTGTCCGAAGTAGCTTTTACCCGGGGATACGATATTAAAAAGCTTGGCCACTACAGTATCAACTCCCCTAAAATGCCCGGGACGGGATTTTCCGCAAAGAACTCTGACTATCTGACCGTCAGGCTCAATATATGTGGCGTAGCCATCCGGATACATGTCTTCTACAATCGGCGCAAAAATACAATCCACGCCGCCCTCTTCAGCTACTTTTTTGTCCTTTTCAATATCGCGAGGATACTTATCAAAATCCTCTTTCGGGCCAAATTGCGCAGGATTGACAAAAATGCTCATCACAACAACGTCGCACTCTTCCCGCGCCGCTTTTACCAGACTCATGTGGCCGTCATGGAGAGCCCCCATGGTGGGCACGAAGCCGATGGTCTTGTCTTCTTTTCTCGCCTTGCGAGAATATTGCTTCATGTCGTTTATTTTTGTGATGAATTCCATAACTCTTCTACTGTTTTTTTTAGCACCGGGTGCACAAAACCGGGCGCGATTTCCACCAGTCCCTTCAGGACAAAATGCCTTTCGTGCATCCTTGGATGCGGAATTTCAAGATCTTCCGTCCCAATGACCAAATCGTCATATAACAATATATCAAGGTCGATAACGCGTGGGTAATTGCGGTCGGATGGGAGGCGCCCCATATCCTTCTCAACACGCTTAAGCAGCTTCAGGCAATCCCCGGGAGAAAGCTCGGTCTTTATCTTCAGCACGCCATTCAAATAATCTTCCTGAGGCGGCCCTCCCTCAGGAGTTGTCTGGTAAAAAGCGGATTGTGCTACTATCTCTACCTTTCCTGATGCTTCCAACCGGCTGATTGCTTCCTTAAAATTCGCTTCTTTGTTACCAACGTTTGATCCTATCCCTAAGTAAACCGTCGCCATTTTAGCTGAAGAACGTTTTCTTGATGCGAGCCGTAGCTTCTTCAAGTTCCTCTTTATCCATCGTAAATGCCATGCGGATATGCCCTTCTCCGTGCTTCCCGAAACCCGAACCCGGAGTGGCAACAATATCCGTTTTCTCCAGCATAGCTTTTGCCAGACCCACCGAATCGTAATCTCCAAAAACAGGCGCCCAGACATAAAACGTGGCCAGGGGTTTGGACACCTTCCATCCCGCGCTATTCAAGCCGTCGACAAAGGCATCACGCCTCGCGGTGTAGAGATCTTTTAACCGCGCCTTTACCTCTTCCGCATGATTTAAAGCTTCGATAGCGGCAATCTGTATGGCGGTAAATATCCCCGAATCAATGTTTGCCTTGACCTTGGCCAGACCTTCCAAAACTTTAGCATTACCGACCGCCATGCCTACTCTCCACCCCGTCATGTTGAACGTCTTTGAAAGAGAATGAAACTCTATCCCGACTTCCTTTGCTCCGGGCGCTTCAAGAAAACTAGGCGGCATAAAGTCGTCATAACATATTTCCGTGTAGGCCGCGTCTGAACAAATAATAATATCGTGCTCTTTCGCAAAAGATACTACTTTTTCGTAAAACTTTTTATCACAAACCGCTCCCGTAGGATTATTCGGATAGTTTATGTGCATCAGCTTGCACTTACCGGCAACCTCTTTACCTATTGCTTCCAGGTCCGGAAGAAAACCGTTCTCAGCCCTAAGCGGCATTAAATGAACTTTGGCGCCGGCGAAAACCGACCCAGAGTTATATGGAGGGTAGCCGGGGTT
>JBHIBX010000215.1:0-2670 GCA_046759285.1 Candidatus Omnitrophota bacterium | reverse complement strand
TGTTTCATTGGAGGACGGAACGGTCTGTGTTCACTCGGCTCCCGGACATGGCCAGGAAGACCGCATGACCCAAAAATAGTATAATCTTGATATGATAATGGAGGTTGATGGTAAAGGAAAATTTACCAATACCAAAAGAACGGGTGAGTTCGCTGGAAAAGATGTTTTTAAATCGGATGCCGCGATAATTGAGAAGATGAACGCCAATGGAACGCTTGTTTTTGACGGAGAAATCACTCATTCTTATCCGCATTGTTGGCGGTGCAAGAAGCCGATAATAACTCGTGCGACGGAACAGTGGTTCATGAACGTTGACCATAAGGGTCTGCGCGAAAAAATGATCAACATTATAGAAAAGGATGTTGAATGGATACCGGAGGCCGGCAGGGAGCGCATCAGCGCCATGGTCGAGGGGCGTCCGGATTGGTGCCTTTCCCGTCAGCGTTACTGGGGAGTGCCCATACCGGCGTTCCGTTGCGTAAAGTGCGGCGAAGTCATTACAAGCGCGGAGATTATAAAGAAAGCCGCCGAAGCAACCGCGAAAGAGGGAACAAACGTCTGGTTCGAGAAAGATGCCAGCGACTTTCTTCCCGAGGGAACCTCTTGCGCAAAATGTGACGGCAAGGAATTTAGCAAAGAGAACGATATTCTTGATGTATGGTTTGATTCGGGTGTGAGTCACCAAGCTGTTCTGGACGCCAGGGAAGAACTTACGTTTCCGTGCGATCTTTATCTTGAAGGGTCTGACCAGCATAGGGGCTGGTTCCAGACGGCGCTCATAACTTCCACAGCCGTAAAGGGATGCGCTCCTTACCGCAAGGTGTTGACGCACGGGTTCGTAGTGGACGGGGAAGGCAAAAAGATGTCCAAGTCTCTCGGTAACGTCATAAGCCCTCAGGATGTGATGAAAAAATACGGCGGCGATATCCTGCGTTTATGGGTGGCCTCAAGCGATTACGACGGAGACATAAAACTTTCTCCCGAGATACTCGAGCGCCTGGCGGATGGCTATAGAAAAATACGCAACACGTTCCGTTATTTGCTAAGCAACCTCTACGATTTTGACCCTCAAAAGGACTCACTCCAGATCAAAGACCTGACGGAAATGGACAGGTGGATGCTGTCACGGCTCTACAATCTTGTGAAGAATGCCAGTGATTTTTATGACAAATGGGAGTTCTATAAAGTATACAGGGCCGTTTATGATTTCTGTGTTTACGAGGTAAGTGCGTTTTATCTTGACGTTTTGAAGGATATATTGTATATTTTGGCTCCGGGTTCGCGCGAAAGGCGTTCCGGACAAACGGTCATTTTCAAGATCCTGTACATGCTGACGCGCATCATGGCACCCATACTTCCGTTCACATCTGAAGAGGTATGGGGAAATATCTTGATGGACGGTAAGGACCCAAGCGTCCATATGTCGGATTGGCCGGAGGTCGATAAGGATATGGCCGGCTGGAAGGACGAGGAGCTTGACCGGAAGTGGGAGAAGATCCTTGCTATCAGGGACGGCGTGATGAAGTTTCTTGAATTAAAACGCGAATCCAAACTGATAGGAAGCTCCCTTGAAGCCCAGATCACGCTGCATTCGGACGATGAAGAGATGAAGGGTTTTATTCGGGAAAACGTGGATCTTTTTCCTGCCCTTTTCAAGGTCTCAAGGGCGCAGGTCCTTGAAAGCGCCGAAAGCGATATGGAAGAAGTGCCGAACTTGTCCCTCAAGATCGGGGTCAAGAAAGCTCCGGGAGGAAAATGCCCGAGATGCTGGAACTGGAAGGAAAGCGTGGGAGAGAATAAAGACCTTCCGGAATTATGCGGAAGATGTTATGATATAATCATTGAAAGGAGCCGTAATGGGCAGTAAGAGAACTCAGTTCACAAAGAAAGAGCTTAAGAAGATCAGAGGAGAACTGGTCAAGCAAAAAGCTCGGATCCTTGAAGAATTATTTAGAATAAGAGGTGAAAACCTGAAAAAGTCACAAAAGGATTCATCAGGTGACCTTTCCGGTTATACTCTGCACATGGCGGATATGGCCACGGACCTTTATGACAGGGAGTTTTCCCTGGAACTGGCGGAAGGTGAAAGGGAAAGGCTGTATGCGCTGGATGACGCGATAAAACGCATTGATGAAGGCACTTACGGGAAATGCGACAGCTGCGACGGGTCCATTTCAAAACAACGTCTTAAAGCTATGCCGCAAGCACAGAATTGTATCAAATGTCAGGAAGAAGAGGAAAAGTCCGAAACGCGATAACACTTTTCGCCGTTGTCCTGCTTTATCTTTCAGATCAACTGACGAAATTTTTAGCCATAAAATATCTTTCCCCCGACGAAAGCGTTCCGGTGATCAATAAAATCCTTCATTTGACGCTCGTCTACAATACAGGCGCCGCTTTCGGAATGTTCAGGTCAAAACCGCACCTTTTCGTTGTTATAGCGATCTTTGCGGTGTTTTTTATAAATTTTCTCCTGCTGCGCAAATCCCATGTATTGAACACTGCCGAGAAATTCTCCCTCTGTTTGATCCTGGCGGGAACGCTGGGCAACCTTACCGACCGCCTGAGATTCGGCTACGTGATCGATTTTATAGATCTAAGGATATGGCCGGTGTTTAATTTCGCGGACAGTTTCATAACGATCGGAGCGGTCATCCTGGGCCTATCGGT
>JBHIBX010000214.1:0-2673 GCA_046759285.1 Candidatus Omnitrophota bacterium | reverse complement strand
CCGCTCGTAAGCGTTCTGGCGGATATGGAAGCGGAAGGAGTCGGCATAGATGAGGCGTGTCTTAAAAAGTTGTCACGGGACATGGACAAGAAGCTTGGCGATGTCACGAAAAAGATCTACAGCCTTTCCGGAGAGGAATTTAACATAAATTCTCCCAAGCAGCTCCAGAGCATACTTTTTGACAAGCTTGGACTGCCCAAAGGAAAACGGACTAAGACCGGCGCTTCAACCGACGAATCGGTTTTACGCAAGCTGGCCAAAGTGCATGAGCTGCCGGCGTTCCTGTTGGAATACAGGGCCATGAGCAAGCTCAAGACGGGATATTTTGATTCGCTGCTCGATCTCTTTGACAAAAAAACGGACAAGCTTCACGCCAGCTTCAACCAGGCGGTCACGGCGACGGGAAGGCTTTCTTCCAGTGAGCCTAACCTGCAGAATATTCCGGTCAAGACCGCCATGGGCAAGGAGATCAGGAAGGCTTTTACTTCCGGGGAAAAGGACAAGATCCTCCTGGCGGCGGATTATTCGCAGATAGAGCTCAGGGTCCTCGCGCATCTCTCCGGTGATAAGAAACTTATGGAAGCTTTTAAAAAGGGAGAAGACGTTCATCGCGTGACCGCGTCCCGGATATTCGGATGCAAGAAGGAAGACGTGACGGATGAGATGAGGAGCGCTGCCAAAACGGTCAATTTCGGCATAGTTTACGGGATGAGCCCGTTCGGCCTGGCGAAAGATCTCGAGATAGAGCTGGATGAAGCCCAGGCCTTCATAAGTTCTTACTTCAGCCAGTACTCCGGTGTCGAAGAATTTATTGACAAAACCATTTCCGAGGCGCGTAAAAAAGGGTATGTGACCACGCTTCTTAAGAGAAGGCGTTATATTCCTGAGATAAAAAGCTCCAATGAGCGCATAAAAGGTTTTGCAGAAAGGGCGGCCGTCAATACTCCGGTCCAGGGGTCGGCGGCGGATCTTATAAAACTGACGATGATAGCTTGCCACGATAAACTGAAAGGGACCGGTGCCAGCATGATCATTCAGGTGCACGATGAGCTGGTCTTCAAAGTGCCGAAAGATAAAGTCAGGGAGATAGCCAAAAAAGTCAAAAACATAATGGAAGGGGTAATAGAACTTAAAGTGCCACTCAAAGTGGACATCGAAGCCGGGGAGAACTGGCTCGATATGAAGGAGGTCAAGGTATAGATGGCGAAGAAGGTCATAGGAGTAACCGGAGGATTAGCAACGGGAAAAACTACAGTTGTCGATATGTTCGTTGCCAAAGGAGCCGTAAAGATAGATGCGGATGTTGTCTCTCACCGGCTTCTTTTGGAGGATGAAGATATCAAGCGCAAGGTGACGAAGGTCTTCGGCGACGATATAGTGGTAAACGGGGAGATAGACCGGAGAAAACTGGCAGAAAAGGTCTTCTTTGACAAGGAGGGTCTGGAATATCTCGACCGCATATTGCATCCTGCGATCATCGGCAGGATCAAGGAGGAGATCAAACGCAACAAAGATAAGGTCGTGGTGCTTGACGCGCCCCTTTTGGTAGAAACGGACCTTCAGGACATAGTCGATATCGTGGTTGTTGTGTTTTGCGATCACGAAACACAGATAAAAAGGGCAGCGGATCGCGGAATTTCGGAACATGAGGCGAAAAGCATTATAGCAATGCAGATGCCCATGACCGAAAAGGTAAAGTTCGCTGATTTTACCATAGATAACAGTAACGAAGAAATGAAAGCAGCAAAAGAAGGAGTAGATAAGATATGGCAAAAAACGTAAACAGACCGAAAGAAATGGATATCGTAAAACTTAAGAGCATGAAAGTGCAGGAGCTGAACGAACTTGCCAGGGGCCTGAAGATCAATGGCACAAGCGGGATGAAAAAGCACGATCTTATTTTCAGGATACTGCAGGCCAAGGTCGAAAAAAGCGGCCTGGCCTTCGGCGAAGGTGTCCTGGAAGTGCTGGAAGACGGGTTTGGATTCCTGAGAAGCCCGGATTATAATTATCTGCCGTGCCCGGATGACATATACGTCTCGCCTTCGCAGATCCGACGTTTTAACCTGAAGTCGGGCGATACGGTAAGCGGGCAGATCAGGCCGCCTAAAGAGGGCGAGCGCTATTTCGCGCTCTTAAAGGTGGAGGCGGTAAATTTTGAAAATCCGGAACAGGCGAAGAACAGGATACTTTTTGAGAACCTTACACCCCTGTATCCCGAGGAGCGGTTCTCCCTTGAAACGGATCCCAGGGAGATCTCCATGCGGATAATGGACCTCCTGACGCCTGTTGGAAAAGGCCAGAGAGGGCTCATCGTGGCGCCGCCTTACAGCGGCAAGACTGTCTTCTTGCAGAAATTCGCCAATGCGATCACCCACAACTATCCCGATGTCAAACTTATCATACTGCTCATAGATGAACGTCCGGAGGAAGTTACCGATATGCAGCGCTCGGTAAACGCTGAAGTTGTTTCTTCGACTTTTGACGAACAGGCTCAAAGGCATACCCAGGTGGCCGAAATGGTCCTCGAGAAGGCCAAGCGTCTGGTCGAGCATAAGTTTGACGTAGTGATACTATTGGACTCGATAACTCGTTTGGCGAGAGCCTATAATACCGTAGTGCCTCATTCAGGAAAGATCCTGTCCGGCGGTGTTGACGCGAACGCTCTCCATA
>JBHIBX010000213.1:0-2683 GCA_046759285.1 Candidatus Omnitrophota bacterium | reverse complement strand
CCGAGAAAACCGAAGCTAGCTTGACACATGGTCTGTGTCCGGACTGTGCGCAGAAGCTGTACAAAAAGCCGCGAAAAAAGGGATAAAGAAAAATGAAGTGGAAAATCGTTTTATTATTGACATGTTTAATTGTGGTTCTAATGTTCCGATTCGCCCTCGCACAAAAAGATGATGATGACGCGCTGGTAGAGTATCCTGATGGTTCATACGGTCTTGACCTTGGAGGAGGTTATGAAGTAACGCCGGAGGGCGAGTTCTTGCCGGACCCCGATTATCGGGACGAATATGTGGATACTGAATATGGGCCCAGGACAAGGAAGGGATTTGATGTGTTTCCCGATTTCAAGTGGCCGGGTGCGGGGGGGATCAGGCCACCGGCAAAAGCACCGAAAGCGCCACATGATTATTACATTTATGATGAAGCAACAACTTCGCCGGCAGGAGGCGGATATATTGTAGAGGAGGAGTCAGATGAAGAGCAAAGATGAGATATATTGTTTAAAGCGTTTCGCCGGGAGACTGGCGCATGATTTTAATAATGTGCTGACGGGTGTCCTGGGGTTTGCCCAGCTTATCTTAATGGATATGGATGAAAATGACAAATCCTATAACGACATCAAACAGATCGAGGACGCGGCAAAGAAAGGCAAGAAGCTTACCGATCAATTACTTTTATTCAGCAAACAAAAAGAGCTGGATAAAAAGCCCGAAGATATCAACAAAATAATCGAAAGTTCCATAAATGAAGCAAAAGATCTAGTGGGGCCGGATACCGTTATTACGGAAGACTTGAAACAGATTCCTCCAACAAACATCGACAGGGAAAGGATCGGCCTGGCTATCAGAGACATAATAGTAAATTCAAGCGAAGCGCTGGAGGACGGCAAAGGCACAATACACCTTACAACCGAAAAAGAAGGAAAGCGTGTTTTGATCAGCGTCCTGGATAACGGCAAAGGCGCTGGCCCCGAAGACCTTCCTTTTATATTTGAACCGTTATACAGGACAAAGGACTCAAGGACAACCGGGATCGGATTGACCGCTGCCTACGAAACAATAAAAGAACATGGCGGGGAAATAGAGGCAGCCGCGGGCAATACCGAGGGAATGATTTTTAAAATATGGTTGCCTTGTTAAGAGCTTAATTGAACTTCGCAAGCTTGCCGCAGCACAATTTTAAATGTATACTTAGTTTTATATATAAAAAGTAAAATTTTTATGGTATTATAATCAACTTTATTTCCGAGCCGGGAAAGGATGTGGATGATGGAAGAGAAAAAATATAAGGCCAAAATTCTCATCGCCGATGATGAACAGACGATAAGGGACTTATTGAAAAGATTTTTTACCGAGAAAAAATATGGGATTGATACGGCAGAAACCGGACGGGAAGCCATTGAAAAACTGGACTCCTACAAGCCTGACATCCTGCTTCTGGACCTTAAGATGCCCGATATGAACGGCGAAGAGGTGCTTAAATACATAAATGATAACGACATAAAAGTTGGCGTCATCATCATTACAGGGCATCCGGGGACGGTTAAGGACAGAAAGCTGTTGAACAGGACTTACGATTATATTGTTAAACCTTTTGATCTTGACTATTTGAACAGCACTGTTTTGACTAAAGTTACATTGCTGCTTTATTAACAAGTTTACCTTGGAGGTATTGGTTAGTGTTTAAAGTTTTTCTTTTTTCGTTTATAGGCGCGGTTATTTTCACATGGTTAGCTATCAAAATAGCGACAAAGCTCAATATTCTCGATTATCCTGCTGAAAGAAAGATCCACTCCAAGCCCATCCCGCTTCTAGGGGGAGTAGTTATATATCTTGCATACGCGACAGCCCTTTTGATCAATTTTCATTTCAGCTGGGAACTTAAGGGGGTAGTGATAGCCTCTACGATCATCATGCTCACCGGCCTGGTCGATGATGTAAGGGGGCTTTCCGCTGCCAGCAGACTGATCATGCAGGTGCTCTGCGCGCTTATAATCGTCTCATTCGGCGTGTATATTAACATAATCCCTGACAAGCTTCCTTTCGCCTTTCCCCTTGAGGTCCTTATCACGGTTGTGTGGGTGGTAGGAGTGACGAATTCTGTTAATTTTATAGACGGCGCCGATGGCTTGGCAACGGGACTTGCCCTGATAGCCTCGGTGGCGTTTTTTATCATAGCCATACAAACGGGACAGTGGTACTTTGCGGTTTTGAATATCGCGCTTGCAGGCGCTTGTCTTGGTTTTTTAGTGTTTAATTTTCACCCGGCGAAAATATTCCTTGGCGACTCGGGTAGCAGTTTTCTGGGCTTTACGCTTGCTTCGCTGGCGGCAATGGGCGAATGGGCTGAAAGAAACCCTATTGTCGCGCTCAGCATTCCTCTTTTGGTTCTTGCCGTTTTGATATTCGATATGGTTTATGTGAGCATCTCCCGTATCGCCCGGAGAAAGGTAAAGACTTTCAATGAGTGGATAGAGTATGTGGGAAAAGACCACTTGCATCACCGCCTTATAGGGTTAGGTTTTACGCACAGGCAGACCGTACTTTTTATATACATGGTCAGTATTATTTTTGCCGTGGGCGCGCTTGTCCTGAAAAGGGCGACAACTTTTCAGGCAGTGCTGTTGTTGTTGCAGGCGGCCATTGTCCTGACGATCGTAACGGTCCTGATGGTCGTCGGGCGTGA
>JBHIBX010000212.1:0-2688 GCA_046759285.1 Candidatus Omnitrophota bacterium | reverse complement strand
CGGGTAAGGGTCAAGAGCTATTCCGGCAGACCGGGCATGATAATAGGAAGAAAAGGCGCCCAGATCGAGAAGCTCAGGGAAACGCTTCAAGACATTATAGGCAGTGAGAGCAAGTTGTTCATAGACATCAAGGAAGTACCGAATCCTGCTCTGGATGCCAAGATCATTGCCGACAGCGTTGCGTTTCAGCTGCAAAAAAGGGTGGCTTTCAGGCGGGTGATGAAAAAGGTGCTTCAGTCCGTTAGAGAGGCCGGCGGAGAAGGTGTAAAGATCAAGTGTTCGGGGCGGCTTGGAGGCGCCGAGATCGCCCGGAGCGAAGGATATAAATGGGGAAAGATCCCCCTTCAGACGATCCGCGCGGACATAGACTATGCTTTTACCGAGGCCAGGACCGCGTACGGTATCATAGGCGTGAAGGTCTGGCTCTATAAGGGTGAGAAGATGAGAAGGGAAGTTGTTGCGGAAAAGGTGGAAGAGGAAAGTAAGAGCGACAATAAAGGAAAAATATAGGTAAGGAGCCGAAAACACTATGGCGTTAATGCCAAAAAGGGTTAAATACAGGAAACAGCAAAGAGGGCGAAGAAAAGGAATAAGTTATTCTTCGAACACTTTGAATTTTGGTGAGTACGGCTTAAAGGCGATGGGAAACGGCTGGATCACGGACAGGCAAATAGAAGCCGCGAGGGTCGCACTAATGCGCGAAACCGGCAGGGCCGCGAAACTGTGGATACGCATTTTTCCGGACAAGCCCGTCACGAAGACCGCCGCGGAAACCCGTATGGGCAAGGGAAAAGGTTCTCCTGCGGGCTGGGTTTTTCCCATCAGGAAGGGGCGCATTATCTTTGAAATGGAAGGCGTTCCACGCGACATGGCGCGGGAAGCCATGCGGCTATCAGCCCATAAGCTGCCGATAAAGACGAAATTTGTCTCACGAGGAGGAAAAGCGTGAAGGCTAGTGAAATACGCAATATGACAAAGGCGGAGATCGAACAGAAAATCCGTTCGCTAAAAGAACAGATGTTCGGGGTGAAGGCCGAGTTTACGAGCGATCGCGTGGAGAGGCCGCACAGGCTCAGGCAGGCGAAGCGCGATGTTGCCAGGTGTCATACTATTTTGAAGGAGAAAGAAAATGAAGAAAGACTGTAACGTTCGAAAAAAAGAGATAACTGGCACTGTTATAAGCGACAAGATGGATAAATGTGTTACTGTTATGTGGGAAACACGAAAAAAGCACCCCGTTTACAAAAAGTACATAACCTGGCACAAAAAGATCAAGGCTCGTGACGTCAAGAATGAAGCTTCCGTCGGCGATACGGTCAAAATAACGGAAACAAGGCCCTTGTCCAAGGAAAAAACCTGGAGAGTCGTAGGAATAGTAGAGAAAGCGCAGAAGGAATAACGCGATGATTGTAATGAGAAGTGTTTTAGATGTGGCTGACAATACCGGCGCCAAAAAAGCATCCGTTATAGGTGTTATAGGAAGATCCGGCAAGAAGGTTGCCGGGATCGGAGACGTCATCACCTGCAACATAAAGGAATCAACCCCGACCGCCGAAGTAAAAAAAGGCCAGGTCGTCCGGGGCGTAGTAGTCCGGACTGTTTATCCCATCAAGCGGGAGGACGGGACGATCCTCAGGTTTGACCATAACGCTGTAGTGATAATCGATAAGGACGGTAACCCGCGGGGAACGCGTGTTTTTGGACCGGTAGCCAGGGAGCTTCGGAAAAAGAATTTTATGAAAATTATATCTCTTGCGCCCGAGGTTATTTAGGAGGATAAAAATATGCTGCATTTGAAAAATGATGATACAGTAAAGATTCTTTCCGGGAAAGACAAGGGAAAGACAGGCAAGGTGCTAAGGGTTTATCCTGTGAGAGGTAGAGCGATTGTGCAGGGAGCGAACTTTACGAAGAAACATACGAGGCAAACGCGACAGGACCAGAAAGGCGGCATTATCCACAGAGAGGCGCCGATAAATGTTACGAATCTGGCCGTTGTATGCAAAGGGTGCAACCGTCCTACCCGTATCGGCAAAAACATCCTGAAGGACGGAAGCAAGGTGCGGTATTGCAAGAAATGTAACGAGATATTGTAAGGGAGAAGCATCACATGGCAGGACTTAAAGATGAATATAAAGAAACGATCGTACCCAAGATGATGGAAAGGTTTGGGTATAAAAACGCGATGCAGGTGCCGCGCGTTGACAAAATAGTGATCAACGTCGGCATGGGAGAGATGGCCCACGATAAGGATATCATCGAGCCGGTAAGGGACGGTATTGCTGCGATCGCGGGACAGAGGCCGGCGGTGGTAAAGTCGAAAAAATCCATATCAAATTTCAAGATAAGGGAGGGGTCTCCCGTTGGTCTCAAGGTCACGCTCCGAAGAGACAGGATGTACGAATTCCTGGGTCGCTTGATCAATGTTGTAATACCGAGAATCCGGGATTTTCGCGGCGTGCCGAGATCGTCTTTTGACGAGCACGGTAATTACACGCTCGGGGTCAAGGAGCACACGATTTTTCCCGAGATAAATCTCGATAAGGTCAAAACCGTTCACGGTATGGACATATGCATTGTTACGACCGCGGAAACAAAAGAAGAGGCTATGGGCCTGCTTGAATTTTTCGGCATGCCTTTTGTCAGGAGATAATAAGGGAAAATTTAAAATGGCAAAAAAAGGACTTA
>JBHIBX010000211.1:0-2699 GCA_046759285.1 Candidatus Omnitrophota bacterium | reverse complement strand
ATCTGTGATTTGGAATTTGGAATTTGGAATTTTACCTTCCAACCCTCACGTTATCTATATATATCGTCCCGGTATATCTTGGCTTCCGGTTGGACTCTATCCTTATCGCGATCTTCCTGACATCTTCGGCAAACTTCTCATCCGGAACGACTCTCTTCCAGTCATAACTTCCCGGTTCGATATTAGCCGTGATCGTGGCCCATTCACCGGGTATTAGCGGCACGCTGCGGCTCATTTCCACGAACTTCCAGTTGCTCCCCACGGTCAATATGAGCTTAGCTTTAAGGCCTATAGGAGCGCCCTCGGGAAGATAAATATCAACCCTTACAACACGGTACCTGCTCATATCCAGGTATTGCTGGATCTCCACGAGTCCCGCGGCCCAGATCCCGCCCGGAAAATCGACTTCCACCTTCATGCTGTCTTCACCTTTGGAAGCGACGTCACTGGATACGTTTACTTCTTTCGCCACGTAATCGCTTTTTCCGGTCGCCCACATCGGGACTTCCCAGCCGCCCAGGCCACCTTCAAAATCATAGTAAGTCCTCTCTTCTGTTATGGGCTTGGTGGACGGAACGGGCCTTGCTTCTTCTTTCGGCACTTTAGGCTCTTCCGCTTTTTTCATCGGGCCGCAACCGGCAAGGTACAGCAGAGAAGCACCAAAGAGAAACAAAACCGCAACTGTCAGGATGTTAGTACGAAAGTATTTCATGTGCACACTCCCTTTTTCAGACATCAGACCCCAGGCCCTTCGACTTCGCTCAGGGCAAGCTTCAGGTCTGTGGTCTGTTCTTCCCGATTATTCCGTGACCCTTATGTTATCAACATAAATCGGGCCGGTATAAGCAGGCTTGTTGTTTGACTCGACTCTTATATCGATCTTCCTTACGTCCTGGCGAAAAGCGTCGTCGACCTGGACCCTTCTCCAGTCGATGCTTCCGGGTTTCAGATCCGCCGACATGGTCACCCACTGGCCGGGTTTGAGCGGGAAAGACCTGCTCATCTCAACCCATTTCCAGCTGTCACCAACTGTCAGGATCATTTTTCCCTTCAGCCCTACCGGGGCGCCTTCCGGAATATAGATGTCGCATGCGATCTTTCCATAGTCCGTCCAGTCGAAATACTGCATGATCTCGATGATCGCGCCGGTCCACCTTCCGCCTGGAAAATCGGTCATGATCTCGAGGCTCTGATCCCCCTCGCTAGCGTACTCATCTGAAACCATGATCTCCTGCTGCACGTGATCCGGCTTCTCGTACGCCCAATCCGGGATCTCCCACCCCTGTAAGCCATCTTCGAAATTGAAGAGAACTTCTTCTTGAGCATGGCCGCTGGTTCCGGCAAAAAGTAATCCAACGACAGCCAGTACTAATAGAACCTTCTTCATATCACATCCTCCTTTTATACATTATTATGCCAAGCGTTTATCTATCTACTTTTTAAGCCACTCTTTCAATACTTCTTCAGCTTTCTTTCCGCGCACTGTAAACCCGAGGGGGCTCCACCTTTGCTGCGGAAAATACTGCCATATGTAATAACCTTTGAACCACGGGCGTTTGCTTAGAACTTCGAGTGTGGCCCGAAGGCAGTCGGCCTGTTCCTGCTGGTCTTCGCGGTTGGATACGGCCACCCAGGGCTGACGGCCAGCGCCATCAGCTGATGGATACCCTATCTCCGTAAGAAGGACTCCCTTATCAGATAGTCTTCTTTTTTTAAGCCACTTTTCAATTTCGTCAGCGTATCCATCCCAGGAATTTTTTAGTTCTTCAAGCGCAGGTTCATTGTTATCCGTAAGCGGAAAATATGCGTCAATCCCTATAAAATCCATCTTGTCCCAGAACGGAACTTCCTCGTATTCCGTCCAGTTAGCGGAATACGTAAGCAGGCCATTATACACTCCCCTGACCTTGTCGATGAGGCGGTTCCACCTGTGGGACCACGCTTCAAAAGTAGTCGCTTCAAGTTCCGTCCCGACTGAGAAGATCTCCACGTTGTTTTCCTGGGCAAGACGGGCATATCTGACCGTAAACTCCTCGAAACTGTCGAACCATTCTTCTGAAGGCATTATGTTTATACGGGCTTCATCCGTCCTTGGGTCGACATGGGGCTTCAGCATAACCCGCAGGCCCAGCTTGTGACAGGACTTTATGGCATGAACGAGCGCCTCTTCCGTCGGTGTATCTCCGCCGGGTTCATCGTTCGTGTAAACCACCACGGAATCAAGATCATCCTGGTATGCCGGGACCATGATAGCTACTGCATCGAACCCCAGCTCCTTAAGATAAGCAAGCGTAAAATCCGACGCGGGAGAAGCGAGCTCATCCGCCATCCACGAGGTATAGACGACACCTTTTTGGAATTCTTTTTTTGCTATCGGCGTGACAGGAGAAGCGAGCTTATCAAGAAGCGCTTTTGCTTCCTCTTTCTTTCCTTCTTCTTCGCCTTTACCAAGATAAGCTGCCTTGGATATGGTCGCGTCCAGATTGTGGCTGGCAGGGCCGTATATCTCAACTTCCCATATGGATATGCCCCAGTCCTTATTTACCCTTTCTATCCCGAGGATTTTAATATAGCGACATATAGTCGGAAGGAAGCTCGCCTCCATGGCTCCAGCCTGTCCGTTCCTTTCACGGTACACTTCCTGCCAGGATTTAGCATCGTTTGATATAAGTATTTTATAATCTGTAGCGTGAGCTCTC
>JBHIBX010000210.1:0-2746 GCA_046759285.1 Candidatus Omnitrophota bacterium | reverse complement strand
CGCCGGTTCTGGCCAGATCTATTTTCAGAGCGTTATACAGAAGAACGCCCAACAAGCCATACATGCCGATATGTATTTTTTCGATAGGCAGCTTGGCGAACTTTAGCATCACAAGAAACGCGCCGACAAAAACTGCCAGTATGAGGTATTTCGCAATCGACTTTTCTTTTTTTATGAGTGTTATATAGAGGAAAAGAGAGGCCCCTGCTATGGAGTAGATCACGCAAAGAATTAAATTATTCTTTCCGCCCAAAAGAGAGTTTACTTTATCCCATATTCCCGGAGCGATACCAAGCGTAGTATAGATAAAGATAACATAAAGAAAAGTTGTCGCCCACCATATTTTTCTAATATGGGTTTCTTTCATCAGGAGGAGAGGAAGTTGTTCAGATATTCTATGGAAGCCTTTTTAAACGAAATGTCTTTATTGTCATATAGCTTGGATTCCCTGCAGAACTGCATGATATCCTCGACTTCCTGGGTCAAGACATCATGAAAATCTTGCGGAATGGCCAGGAATCTTACTCCAATGTTATAGGAATCCTTTTTCTTTTTTGGTCGGGTGTAAACCACGAGCGCTTTCATGTTAAACATCTTTTTCTTCAGGAAGATGTGGAGAGAAATTTCCTTGTTCTCATGGATTTCTTCAGGTGAAGCAAAAGCAAGTCCATTTTCACTCAAGTTCTCCAGCGCAAACTGCTTCCATTCACCTTTAAATTCACTTTCAAGGGGGTAAGCTATCGGGAATCGTTTAAATTTTCTTCTCTCAGTCATAGTGGGCACATTATACCAAAAAAGCATTCCAGTGTAAAGTTAAAACACACAAAAGGTGGTATTTTTCCCCTATTCAGTCAGCCCTCTTTCCTTTAGTTCCTGGATGGCTTTTGCCGTGTTATCTTCGCACGCCTGTCTTGAAACCCATTCGGTAAGATCGTCTATCCCGTCCTCAAATCTAATAGACGGCTCAAAACCTAAAACATCCTTTATTTTAGAAATATCGGCAAAACAATGACGGATATCTCCTTCACGGAACGCGTTCTTTATCTCGGGCTGGATATCAGCGCCGGGTTTTATCTTCTCCGACAGTATGCGGGCTATCTCCAGTATCGTCTTCGGCCGGCCCGACCCAACATTGAAAACCTGATAATCCGCTTCTTCTTTTTCCATTGCCACAATATTTGCCCTGGTGATATCTTTCACATGGACAAAATCGCGGCTTTGAAGCCCGTCCTCAAATATAACCGGCCTTTCCCTGTTCAACAGGCGGCTTGAAAATATAGCGCAAACGCCCGTGTACGGATTGGAAAGCGCCTGCCTTGGCCCGTAAACGTTAAAATACCTTAGCGCTACAGTAGGAATCTTGTACGCCCTGCCTACGGACAAAAACGCCTCTTCGTGGTCTCTTTTTGTTATGGCGTAAATGGAAGTCGGGTTCAAGGGTTTTTCCTCGTCGGTAGGGGCCGGCTCCAAGTCTTTGCCGCATTTGGGGCATCGGACTTTCCATTTTCTCTCCCTGAGCTGAGCGTCAGGGCGCAAAGACGGATACACTGTGCCGCAAGCTTCACAGGTGTATTTTCCTTCCCCGTAAATCGACATGGAAGAAGCGACTATCATTTTGCGGAGCTTATTTTTCTTGTTGACGATAACGTCAAGAATAACACCGGCACCAAGCGTATTCTGCTCAATATACCTTTTCACCTGATACATCGACTGCCCGACACCAACAGCGGCCGCCTGATGAAAAAGGATGTCAACGTCTTTAAGGGCGCTATAGAAAGCGCCTTCATCAAGTATGTCTGCCTTGACGGTCTTCGCTTTCTTGTTAACATAATCCGGGAACTTGCGCGCAGGGCCATGCACTTGTGGATCGAGATTGTCGTATATCGTGACTTCGTGCCCCTGCTCGACCAGTTCATCCACTAAAAAAGAACCTATAAAACCCGCTCCTCCGGTAACTAATATCTTCATCCTTCGAACAGCTCCTTGTTGTCCTGGACCCACTTGAAAAGCATATCAATGCCCTCTTGTCTGCCTATCTTCGGTTCCCACCCAAGATGTTCTTTCACTTTCTTTATGTCGCTTACGTATATTTTTTGATCACCGGGCCTCCAGTCGTCAAAGGACAGCCCGATCTTCTTTCCTGTTTTCTTTCCGAGAAGATCCACCAGCTCCAAAAGTGACATCTGGTTTGAAGGCCCGCCTCCCACGTTAAAGGCCATCCCCTTGACCTTTTCAATGTTTTCACAGGCCGCGTGAAAAAGCTCAATAAGGTCCTGCACATGAAGCACGTCGCGGACCTGCTTGCCGTCGCCGTATATAGTGATGGGTTTTCCCAGGACAGCGCAAATCGTGAAATGCGCGACCCAACCCTGGTCTTCAATGCCAAACTGTCTGGGGCCATAAACGCAAGACTGCCTCATGCTCACCGTCTTGAGACCGTATATACGCGAATAGTCCATGATATACTGATCCGCACATCCTTTAGAGCACCCGTATGGTGAATGAAAATCAAGCTGTCTGGATTCAGGGATCCCTCCCGGTATATCTGTATACTGGTACTTCCCGCCTTTCTCATCCACGTTGAGATCGAGCATCTCTCCATAAACCTTATTCGTTGAGGCGTATACAATAGTCGGATCAAGGCCCGCTTCTCTTATGGCTTCCAGCAAATTGAACGTGCCCAGGGCGTTTGCGTTGAAATCGCTTCGTGGATCCGCGACCGACGTGGTGACCGCAACCTGCGCAG
>JBHIBX010000209.1:0-2797 GCA_046759285.1 Candidatus Omnitrophota bacterium | reverse complement strand
GCAGGTCGGAACCGCCAAGTTCTGAAAATTAGCGCAAGAGAAAAACCTTCCCGGAATGATCGTCATCAATAAGATGGATAAAGAGAACGCGGATTTTTCAAAGACCCTTGAAGACATCAGGAAACGACTTGGGAAAAATTGCGTGGCTCTTTATTATCCCGCCGGTAAAGGCGCGTCTTTTTCCGGAGTGGCGAATCTTTTGACAAAAGAGGGGATCGACAAGCTCCAGGGCGAAGACAAGGACAAAGCGGACAAGATCTCAAATGAATTGGTGGAAGGTGTGGCAGAATCCGATGACGCCCTTCTTGAGAAGTATCTTGAAGAAGGTGCCCTTCCGGCAGAAGACCTCAATAAAGCGTTAAGGGCCGGCGTGGTTTCCGGTAAGATCATTCCCGTTATTCCGGCATCGATCGAGAAAGATGCCGGTGTTGACCAGATCATGTCGATGATAAAAGAGTATATGCCTTCTCCGGCTGACCGTCCCGGGCTGGAAGCTGAACCTATAGCTGAAGGCGCTGAAAAAACGGAAGTCGAGCCAAAAGCTGAAGGCGCTTTTTCCGCTCAGGTCTTTAAGACCATCTCCGACCCCTTCGCGGGACAGATATCAATATTCCGTGTAATGTCCGGAAAAGTGTCTTCCAACCAGTCAGTCAAGAACACCACGAAAGGCAGGGCGGAAAAACTTGGGCAGCTATTCTTTCTAAGAGGAAAAGAGCAGGTTCAGACAGAGTCAGCTGTAGCCGGTGATATTGTCGCCGTTGCCAAGCTTAAGGATACTGAGACGAACGACACCCTTGCCGAAGACAAGAATCCATTGAAGTTCAGCGCTATAAGGTTTCCTGAACCAGCCGTGAGTTTCTCCATAAAACCCAAGAGCCGCGGCGACGAGGACAAAATATCCAACGTTTTAACTAAACTCTCCGCGGAAGATCCCGCTTTCTCGACCACTCGCGATGCGCAGACTCACGAAATGATCATATCGGGCATGGGAGACCTTCACCTGAAGACAATGATCAACAGGATGAAGAGCCGCTACGGGGTAGACGTTGAAATAGGAACTCCCAAGATCGCTTACAAAGAGACCGTTACCGCTAAAGGAGATTCCCAGTACAGGCACAAGAAACAATCGGGTGGTGCCGGCCAATTTGCTGAAGTCTGGATGCGTGTAGAACCGCTGCCACGCGGCGAAGGTTTTCAGTTTGTCGACGAGGTAGTCGGCGGCGCTATTCCGAAACAGTTTGTCGGAAGTTGTGAAAAAGGCGTGCTGAAAGCCATGAAGGAGGGTTTTGTTGCCGGATATCCTGTTGTTGACGTAAAGGTAATCGTGTATGACGGAAAAACTCACCCAGTTGATTCCAAAGATATAGCTTTCCAGATAGCGGCTGCCCATGCGCTCAAAGAATCATGCGATAAAGCAAAACCCGTTCTTCTGGAGCCCATCATGAACGTTGAGCTTACAATTCCTGAAGAGAGCATGGGTGACGTGACGGGCAGCTTGAGCTCCAGAAGGGGAAGGGTTCTCGGCATGGATTCGGAGGGCGGTTCACAGATCGTAAAAGCGCAGATACCTCTGGAGGAGATGTATAAATACGCGAATGAACTCAAGTCGCTTACGGGCGGAAGAGCCACCTACACGATGACTTTTTCCCATTATGAGATCGTTCCGTCGAATGTTGCGCAGAAAGTCATTGAGCAAAGCCCGAAGGCAAAGAAGAAAGAAGAGGAATAGTATATGTCTGGTCATTCCAAATGGGCGAGTATAAGACATAAAAAGGGCGCTGCCGACGCGAAGCGCGGAAAGATCTTTACCAAACTCATACGTGAGCTTACTGTAGCCGCGAGAGAAGGCGGGGGGAACCCGGATGCCAATCCCAGGCTTCGCATAGCCATACAGAAAGCCAAAGACGCCAATATGCCGGCTGATAACATCGAGCGAGGCATTAAGAAAGGGACCGGGGAGCTTGAAGGAGTCTCTTATGAAAATGTATCTTTTGAAGGATACGCTCCCGGCGGTGTCGCGGTAATGGTCGAAGGGCTTACCGACAACAAGAATCGCACCACCAGTGGGGTCCGCAGCATCTTTACAAAGCGCGGGGGCAACATGGCCGGCGCCGGGTCGGTCGCGTTCCAATTCGAAAAAAAAGGCGTCTTTATGGTGAAAAGAGAAAACGCGAGCGAAGATGAGCTCTTGGATATCGCGCTGGAAGCGGGAGCCGAAGACCTCACATCTGACGAGATCTTTTTTCAGATAATCTGTGCGCCGCAGGATTTTGACAAGGTCAGATCAGGCCTTGCCAAAAAGGGGGTCAAGGTCGAGTCAAGCGAATTGAGCATGACGCCCAAAAGCGAAATAAAAGTCGAAGACATGGAAACAGCTCGGAAAGTTTTGGCTCTGGTAGAGGACCTTGAGGATAATGACGACATCCAGAATGTTTATACCAATTTTGATATTCCCGACGAAGTGCTTAAGCAAATAGAAAAAGAAGATGGTTGATTTTGTGAGAATTTTGGGTATCGATCCAGGACTGCAGCGAACCGGGTACGGTTTGATCGAGTCTAACGGTCCTGACAATTTGAAGCTTATCGAAGCAGGGGTGATCAGGACTTTCCCTCAAGACGGGATATCCGGGAGAGTCGCTGATATATACAAAAATCTGTCTGATATCATCATTGAGCACAAGCCCAGCGTCCTTGTTCTCGAAAAACTTTATTCACATTATAAACACCCGACTACTTCGATACTTATGGGACATGCCAGGGGAGTCGTTTGCTTGGCATGCGGAGTCAACGATGTCAA
>JBHIBX010000208.1:0-2829 GCA_046759285.1 Candidatus Omnitrophota bacterium | reverse complement strand
TTATAATAAGCAAGGGGCAGGGCAATTATGAGACCCTTGCCGAAGAGAACCGGCCCATTTTCTTCATCTTTAAGGCCAAGTGCCACGTCGTTGCCTCCCACATCGGTTGCAGGGTAGGCGATATCATCCTCAAAAGGAAGTGAGGGGACGCCCTGAAAGGGGACACCCTACGCGCTCAAAGCTGCTAAAATAATTTAAAAATTTTAATACACTTTTAGCCTTGCAGGGTGTCCCCTTTCAGGGCGTCCCCCCAAGGCCTAATGTCATCCCGGGTGAGCCCCAATAACATTATGTTGACATCTCCTTAAATATATGTTAACATATGAACAGTTGTTCACATATTGCTAAAATATAAGGAGCAGAGTTATGCGAAAAAAACTTGTAGCTGATATGAAAAAACAAATGAAATCGCAGGAAGTCGTGGATAAGCTGTCCAGGACATTCAGCGTGCTCGGTGATCCTACGCGGACAAGGCTGATATTCGCTTTATCGAAGGTGGAACTGTGCGTGGTGGAGCTTTCCTATATCTTGGGCATGAGCCATTCCGCCATATCACACCAGCTGAGGGCGCTAAAGGATCTGGATCTGGTAAGATGCAGAAAAAAAGGAAGAAGGTCTTATTATTCCCTGGACGACAGACATATAGAGAACCTGTTCAGGGAAGGGTTAAGGCACGTTCTTGAGAAGGTGTAACATGTACAAGAAAAAAGATGCCGACAAGAAGATATTTTTGGTGGGGAACCCGAATGTGGGCAAAAGCGCTATCTTCAACGCCCTGACGGGGAGCTACGTAACGGTCAGCAACTATCCCGGTACGACTGTTGATATCCTGTCCGGCACAATGAAGATAGGCAAGCACCACAAGTTCAACGTCATTGATACACCCGGCATGTATTCGCTGAGACCTATTACTGCCGAAGAAAACGTGACGCGTATGCTCATCTTTAAGGAAAAACCCGACTGCATCGTTCATATCGTAGATGCGAAGAACCTTGAGCGGATGCTTCCTTTGACCCTGCAGCTTATCGAAACGGGTTTTCCCGTTATATTGGTATTAAATCTTTATGATGAATTCCTCGCCCGCGGCATGCAGCTTAATATAGCGCATCTTGAACATGACCTGGGAATCCCGGTTGTGGAGACGGTTGCTGTAAAAGGGATTGGCATTGAAAACCTGAATTCACGGATCGTTGAAGTCATGGAAAAGAGATATAACTACAGCATCGTGGAGGTAAAACACTCGCCGGACATAGAAGAAAAGGTATCCGAGGTAATCGAACTTCTAAAAAAAGAACATACGATATCAAAAAGAACGATAGCCCTTCTTGTTCTTCAAAATGATACAGATGTTATGGACATGATAAGGGATGAAGGGAATTTCGGAAAAATAGAGGAGCTGGGTGAGGATATTTCAGCAGAGAATATCGGGTACAGGCTGAGCCAGGAGAGGCGCGATATGGCGCGTGAGATCATCGCGGAACGCCTTGTGCTGGGCGGGGAAAAGAAAAGGGAACCCTTGAGGGAACGACTTAGCCAGCTCATGGTGCACCCCTTGTGGGGACTTCCTATTCTGGCGCTAGTGTTATGGTTCGGCCTTTATAAATTTGTCGGTGAATTCGGCGCGGGGACTTTAGTTGATCTTATCGAAGTGAGTATCTTTGAAAAGGTAATAAATCCAAATGTGAACATTTTCTTTCATCGACTTTTCGGCAGCAACATATTTTTTGATCTTTTTGCGGGTGAATACGGTATTATCACGCTTGGGATACGATATGCTTTCGCGATCATTCTTCCGATAGTGGCGACGTTCTTTATCGCTTTTTCCGTGATTGAAGATACGGGATACCTGCCGCGCCTGGCAATGCTGGTCGATAAACTTTTCAAGAAAATAGGCCTGAGCGGGAGGTCAGTAATACCGTTAACTCTGGGATTCGGGTGTGACACCATGGCGACCATCGTGACACGGACGCTTGAGACAAAGAAGGAACGCATTATTGCCACATTTCTTTTGGCTCTTGCCGTGCCTTGTTCGGCGCAGTTAGGAGTATTGATCGGCCTTTTAGGCGGGAAGCCTCTTATGTTCACCATATGGGCTTTTACTATATTTTTGGTCTTCCTCATTACCGGCTTTTTGAGTAAGCACCTGGTAAGGGGGGAGGATGCTTCATTTTTCATGGAACTGCCGCCTTTACGGATGCCGAGCCTTATAAACGTCTTCACGAAGACCTATACACGCGTAGTATGGTATCTGAAGGAAATTGTTCCTATTTTTATTATGGCAAGTGTTTTTATCTGGTTTGGCAGGCTCACGGGAATATTTGATTTTCTAATACGTATTATGAGTTATCCTGTAAAGTGGGCAGGCATGCCTGTGGAAGCGAGTCGCGCGTTTCTCTATGGATTCTTCAGACGTGATTTTGGAGCCGCGGGGTTGTTTGACCTTGCAAAACATGGAGAGCTGAGCGGTAATGGACTCTTGATAGCGGCGGTAGTTTTAACGCTTTTTGTTCCGTGCGTCGCACAATTTGTCATAACCTGGAAGGAGAGAGGCAAGGCCATGGCTGTTGGAATGGCCCTTTTCATCTTTCCTTTTGCTTTTTTTGTGGGTTTTCTGGTTAATGTTATTTTGAATTTGCTGGGGGTTCAGCTGTAAAAGGGAGGAAAGACATGATTTCGGATAGAGCGCAGGAGATCTTAGAAAAATACTGGGTAGAGGACAAGGAAGGCCGGAAACACTGGAAGATGGAGATTGTTCGCGATGATCCGGTCGCTGTCGAACTTATAGAAGCGGGTTACGGAAAAAACGTTGCAGACAGGCTCGAACTGACA
>JBHIBX010000207.1:0-2849 GCA_046759285.1 Candidatus Omnitrophota bacterium | reverse complement strand
CCGGGACGATGTCGAGTCCCCATGATGGCTTGATTCGCTTTGGTCGGCAGATATCTAACCAGCGTCTTTATGCCATGCTTGCGCACTGATGCCGGAACGCTCATGGATACCGGGGCGGAATAAGTCAGGACCCACCAGAACTTAAGCGTAGCCCAGCGTGCCCATTTCCTTGCCTTTGTTGCAAATTTTGACAATTCAAATTTGATGCTCTCCCGGAATCCTAACTGCTTCCATAGCTGCCGTCTCAGCGACATCCATGCCCGTAATCCCTTCACTTTGGACTTCACCAATTCCCAGTCTTCCGGAAAATAACGCTTTAGAATAAAAATTTCTATGGCAATGCCTATGGTTATACATGCCAAAAGAATCGATACACCCCAGCCAAACTGACCAAATGCAAGGGGCAGGAATACAAACCCGCCAAGGGTTGTTCCTCCTTTGCTGTGCAAAATTCTTTCCAGCTCGCTTAGGGCTGTTATAAGAGCGGGGTTAGCGGACAACCCATTACTAAGGTCGGAGAGCTTTAACCTTAGCTTGTTCACCGTGGTTTCGGTGCCATAACTTATAAGAAGGTTTTTGTAGTGATCCGTGTCGGGCGAATCCGGATCGGAGGATATTAGCTCGATCAGGGCTTCTTCAAGAGCTTCTTTTGCCGTCATGAAGATAATACTTCTGGGGAGTTCCTTGGTCATGACTCTTTCTAAAAGCTCGATCGCTTCTTTTTCACGGAACTTTCCTAAGACTTCGACGGCGAAAAAGCGAACGGTTTCTTCCGGATTGTGTAATGCCCTGACCAAATGCGGTCCGACTTCTGAAAAAGTAAACTCGCCGAGGCGTTCTTTTGCAGCGTCACGTACAGATTCTTCATTATCTCTAAGGGCGGAAACCAGGGCGGGAACACCACCCGCATTAACATTGTTAATTTCTCCGTTCGCTATAAGCGTATGCCCCTGGAGCGCTTCTTGATAATTTTGACCAAATATCGTCACTAAGTTAGCTGGTTTAGCTGTCGAGGAAAGGCTTTCGGCGGCGATCCCCCGGACGTCTTTATCGGGATCGTTCAGGGCGCTGATATAGGCGGGTACTATTTTCTTTTGCACCAGCGGGGCGAATTTTATATGTGAGCATATTCCGGCAAGCGCTTCGGCGGCAGCCTTACGAACAGGCGGATCCTTATCCTTTGACATGCTCTCCGCTAATTGATTCATGGTTCTCGGGTCATCGATCTTCCCGAGAGCTTCTGCTGCCGCGCAACGAATATCCGGGTCTTCATCCTTAGCGAGGATGGTCAGTAAGAAACCACTCGCCCTGGGATGTTCAAACCGGGCATACACATCCACAACAGCTTTTCGGATAGATTTTTCTTTTTCACCTTGTGCGATAACGGATAGAGCGCTGATTATTCTGTCTGCCAGCTCGGGATGTTCTCCACCCAGGGCGCCCATGTACACCGCGGCATCTTCGCGAACGTCGAGCGAGTTCTTTTCATAAAACGCCATGGTCAGGCCGCCCAGGATCTCATCAGGGTCTATTTCCAGCGCCAGCATTGAATCTAATGCGGTCGCGCGAACACGTCGGTCAGGATCCATTAAAGCGTTCTCTAAAGCTTCTATAACTTCCATGGACGCGCCCGAACCAAATCCAACCACTCTTTCGGTTTTCAAGATCTCCGCGACAGCTTCCGCCTCCTCTATGCGGACTCCCGTATCTTTGTCATCGGATAAGGATTTGAGCACATTTTCCAACGCTTTTCTATCGCGAAGCTCGCCGAGAGCTTTTACCCCTTCTTTTCTTTCGATCGCATCTTCGCTTTCAAGCATCTTCACGAACATCTTCCTTTTCGGCGTCAAAAGGTATTTGGCAATAATAACCAGACATGCAACCACAACCAGCCCTGCCACTATGGCGACTATCCAGGAAAACGCGGAAGATTCAGCCTGGGCAAGCACCGGAAAGGCAAAAAATCCACTGAACGTGCTTGTTCCACTTTGAGAACCTTCAAGGCGTCTTCTCCACTTAGGATCGATCTCGTCAAGGATTGATTCCGCTACCTCCGCAACCTTTCTATCCAGGTCTCTGGTCACCGCGGTAATGAGTTTGTTAACGATTTTTTGTCTTTCAGATTCAAATTCAGGCCCCAGCTTAGGATACAATTCACCGAGTGCGCTTGCCGCGCGCTGCCGGGCCTCGCTAAACTTCAAGTAATCAATAACATCCTCCGGCAGCATCAAATCCCTGATCAATTTATCAACTTCAACTTCCGGACCTGACTTTCCAGTCCCTTTAAGTAAATTAATCGCCGTATCGCGAACCTTTCTCCTGGGATGATGTCTTGCGTCAGACCTTAAGAGTTTTTCTTCGTGCTCACCAGTCCAAAGCCCAAATTTGCGAAGGGCTTCCGCCGCAGTGTGACGGACTTTGTAATCTTTATCCTCCAGGAGAGCTTCAAGATATCCTTTGCCTTCCGGACCTATAGTTTCAGCGCCCATTTCGCCAAGCCTCTTAACTGCCCTTTTGCGGACAGAAGGCCATTCATCCTTAACATCGACTTTGCATTTCTTCAGCAAATGTTCTGTTGTTAAGGCTCCATGTCCTTCAAGAACCTCCTGAGCATAACCCCGCGCAGTATAGCATTTTTTATCCACCAGATCGCTTTCATACAGTGTTTTTTCCAGATCAGTAATACCCCGGCGCACAAATATCGCTCCAAGAATATTTCCGGAAGCATCACGTCGAATAACAATATCCAGGATTACGAAAACTTTTCCGCCGTCTTTGGTACACAACGAGAAACGGCATCCCTCGACTCCTTTGTCCTGAAGCACATCTTCCAGAAGATTCTTGATCAG
>JBHIBX010000206.1:0-2858 GCA_046759285.1 Candidatus Omnitrophota bacterium | reverse complement strand
CGTAGTATGTTTTACTGCGCGATGGACGACAGGGATCCTTTCTCTTTTGTGGCGGGCTATCTTCGTTTGCTTTCAAAGGACGAAACTCTCAGCAGAAAAGATATATATGAATTAATCTCGAGGATTCAGAGATTAGACGCCCTCCGGAAAATAAGCATTGCCAGCGTGCGGAATGTTTTGAAGGAATTTTTCCTGGGAGGGAAGGCCAACATACGGACAAAAGGTGGAATAGTTAAAGGGAGGGAGGTCTTCGATAATTTTGACGATACTAAACGATTGCGCGAATTTAAAAGTGCCTTTCTTGTTGCGGAAAATGCAGGTGATATTTACCGGGCATTAAACGCTATTATAGCCGCCCTGCTACCGCCGGGTGGGGACCTGGTGGAAAAAGAGGTGATTCGCTTGTTCGAGAAAGGATACGCCGAAAAGGTATTATCTTCTCCCGATAGGGACGGCAGGGAAAAGATGATACAGGAAACAATAAAAGAGATACTGATAAGGCGCATTGGAAAAGAGGCTTTCGTTTCGCTGACGGAACATCTCGTGGCGAACAGGCAAGAGAGCTTGCCTTCCATAGAGCTCTTTTCCGCGGAAGTAGATGAAGGCAGTGATGCGGATGCGTATAGATTTCTACCGGACGTGCCGGCTGAAGATGATGCCTACGATAAAGCGAAAGCAGATTCTTACGATCTCGGGATGGAAAGAGAAAAGGCCGCTAAAGGTCCGGAATGGGTAAGGGACCTTTTCCCGGTGAAGACGGAACAGGAGCCAAAGGGACATGTTTTCAGGGTGTTGGACGGCAGAAAGTACGGCTGGATCAGTTCCGCATTGGGTTTTTTAAGCATGACAGGAGCAGTTCTGATATTTGCGAGCGACCCGGAGGCATTGGTCTGCGAGCTGTTGTCCGCGTTCCTCCTTGCGCTCAGCGCGTATATTATCACTTCCGCTATAGTTTATTTTATGATCAGCAAAGCGGTTTTGAAGGAGCTCAAAAAGTATCTCGGGAAAGATTTTGTAACTCCCCGAAAAGGAAAGATGTTCGCCAGGGAAGAGCTGTCGCTTTGGGGCTATCCGAGAACGCCGAAAGAGACGGAAAAATTCGATCGATATCTGAAGAAAATCTTATATCTATTCGAGGGTGGCCGGCAAGATGAGTTTAAAAGAAAAATAATCAACTATATCACAAAAAGAGTTGCTGTAGCGACCCAGAAGGGTTACAGGCATCCAATATTCAATAACCTTCCACTCTGGGCGAGGCGCCTCATCAACGTTCATGAATCGTTCAAGTCACACACTGTCGGCATGCTGGCGATGATGCCCGGTTTTGGGAAGCTCGTTCAAACTGCCAGAAGCGCGAAAGAAGAAAGGCACGTTCCGCAAGATGTTAAAGCAATTATACGCACCAGCATAAAAACGCTGAAGGAAAGCGATGAAAAAGACACCCGCGTATCAGCCGCGGAGGCTATTGGCAGAATAGGGCCTATTGCAGTAGAAGCTGTTCCGGCTCTTTTATATGTGTTAGGCGATCAGGATACCGTAGTAAGGCAAGCTGCCCTGAAAGCTCTGCAGGGAATTGGCTACCTGGAAGATACCTCAAAGAAACCCGGTTTCGTTCTCGTTGAAGCCTTAGGGGATAAAGACGCAAAGATCCGCAAGGCCGCGGCACAGGCTCTTGGCAACGTGGGCCCCGTCGCCAAAAAAGCCATTCCTGATTTAATGGTCTTACACGGTGATCCGGATCCAAGCGTTCGTCAGGCGGCCTTGGAGGCCACTTCTAAAATAGACAAGACAAAAGGCCTGTCCGAAACTAGCGATGCCCTGAGGCGGGCCCGGAGGAAGACGCCGTCTGTTGACGACGTATCAAAGATTCCCGTTCTCATTGAACAGTTGAGTGACGCAAAGACCCGGAACGAGGCGCGTCTTGGACTTATCAACGCGGGAAGGGACGCGGTTCCTGCTTTAATGGGGGCCCTGAAAAACGCGGACGTGATCATCCGCAGGGAGGCGCTCAATGTTCTTGCTTTTACTGGTGTAGAGAAAGAGGAAGAAGTATCCGCTGTCATAGAGGCATTTGAAGATCCCGACATGGGTGTCCGGGGTGGTGCGATGGTAGCGCTTTCAAATATAAGCCCCGATGCCCAGAAGGCACTGTCTCTTCTTTTGGAAGTCCTGACGCACGAGGTGAGCAATTTCAGGGATTCGGCGATGACAGCGCTTGCCAGGATCGGCTATATAAGTCGTGATGAAAAAGACAGAGTTTCCGTGTTTATTAAAGTGTTGATGGACAGGGAGCGCGTTGATCTCCGTAAGATGGCCGTAAAAGCGCTTGAGAAGATAGGCGAAGAAGCAAAAGGAGCGGCCCCGGCGCTCGTAAACATATTGGCCGATAGAACTGTCCAGAAGGACGTGTTATTCGCGCTTAGAAGGATAAAACCTGATCCAAAAATCGCCGTTCCGGCGCTGGTAACATTGTTATCGGCCCAAATATCCGTACCTAAAAAAGGCCTGCTTCGTTGCGAGATAGTGAAAACCCTTGGAGGGATGGGTCCCGCGGCTGTCAGTGCAGTTCCTGCGCTCAAAGAAAGGTTAAAGGACAGGTCGACAATGGTCCGCGATGCCGCAAAAGAAGCCCTGGACAGGATCCAACCTGGATGGGATTCGGGGCGCGGTCCGACAATAAATGGAACAGCGCTGGGCATTCTTCTCCTACTGTTGATAACAGGGTGTTCCGGAACAAGTACAACTGGCGTTCCGTCGATAGTCATTTATACTTTAGTCGTTCTCTTATGCGCTGCTTCTGGAGTTCAGTTTTTTGCGTCCAGCAGGACAGTAGTGCCGTCAGAAGGATCGAGAGGGGA
>JBHIBX010000205.1:0-2864 GCA_046759285.1 Candidatus Omnitrophota bacterium | reverse complement strand
CTTCTTCTTTAGGGGCTTCTTCCGCCGGCGCTTCCTCTTTGGGAGCCTCTTCTTTTGAAGGTTTCTCTTTAGGAGCCTCTTCTTTCGGCGCTTCGTCCGCTGGGGCTTCCTCTTTGGGGGCTTTTTCCTTTGGAGCTTCCTCTTTCGGGGCCTCTTCTTTTATCTCTTCCTCTTTCTTTTTCTGCTCTTCCTTCTCGGTCATCTTTCCTCCATTTCTTGTCTATTACCGCCCGGGGCGGTAAACAGTATCATAGATAATAACAGGATTATGGCTTTTAGTAAAGAGGGAAATGTCTAAAAATAAAAAAAGGGAGCGATTTTTTAATCGCTCCCTTTTTGAGATCAAAACACGTTGCAATTATTCGCTGAAGACGAACTCAGGTTCCAGAACCGGTTGATAATCTTCCGGTATGGGGAACGGGAATGTTACGGTTTCATAGATACCAGCACCCGTTCTGACGATCGTCATGCCAACACCCTTTGCCAATCCCATCGTGAGACCAGAAAGGATATTTTCTTCCACGCTGGTGTCATAGATATTCTTCGGAAGTTCTACCCAACCTGTCAGCACGTTAGCTAAACCCCTTCCCAGCTTTTTGGCAGGATCCTGAGCATAGCACTGAGTAGCTATACCTACCATAGCCACGATCACAAAGCAAACAAATAATACTTTCAGTGTCTTCATGATTCTCTTTCACCTCCTCCTATATTTATATACGTTATAAAATATCATGTGAAGTATATCATGTGGCTTTTTCATTGTCAAGCTTGAGAACGTATTATATCATCCACAAGCCTGGACACCCTCTCCCGGTCATTTTCCTGTATATTTATGAATTCGATACCGGTATCGAACTTGAGTTTTTCCGTTTTTTTAGCGGGGTGTCTTTTTACAACCCATACGATCGACCCGTCACAATGAATCGGTTCGTCACTACCGCCGAGAGAAACCTCAAGGCCAACTTTTTCAAAGAGGTCAAACCCTTTTTCCAGGACCACGCAAATGCCTCCGGCACCGATATTCTCGGTAAAAGTGTCAATGACCTCTTCCCGCCCGCCTTCGGAGATGCGGATCAGGCATTTATAATTTACTCGCGGAAATCTCCTCTGGTCTATTCCGTCCCATATCATAATTGTTCATAATATACACCAGGGCCCTGATAATTGCAAGCGTATTTATCGTTGATTTTTATCAATTTACAGGTATAATAAAAAAAAGGATGTTTTTGCCATGTACAGAGAATTTTACGGACTTAAAGAAAATCCTTTCAACGTCACGAGCGACCCTAATTTTCTTTATCTTAGCCATACTCATAAAGAAGCCCTCAATCATCTTATGTACGGCATCGAGCAAAAGAAGGGATTCCTTGAGATAACCGGAGAAATAGGGGCCGGAAAGACTACCCTTTGCCGCGCTCTTATCAACAGGTTTGACGAAAGAACAAAGACGTCGCTTATCTTCAATTCCAACCTTCCGGAGATGCAGCTTCTTGAAGCGATAGTCGAGGATTTTGGTCTCACACCTGAACGCCGCAGCAAGGTAGCCTTCCTGCGCGCGTTAAACAGTTTCCTGCTGGAACAGCTCTCGCTTGAGAACAACGCCGTTCTTATCATAGACGAGGCGCAAAATCTCCGGTTTTCGACTCTTGAGACCATAAGAATGCTCTCAAACCTGGAGACAGAAAAGGAAAAACTGCTTCAGATAGTCCTTGTCGGACAACCTCAGCTCAAGGATAAATTGAACTCACCGAATCTTGTTCAATTGCGGCAACGTATCGGCATAAGGTTCCATATAAAGGCGCTTGAAAATGGTGAGATCCCGCAATATATCGGACATCGCCTGGCAATTGCCGGATCCTCGGGAAAGATCACGTTTGCCCCTGAGGCTATTAACATCATTTATTCATATTCCAAGGGTACCCCCCGGCTTATAAACATCGTTTGCGATAAATCACTTCTCCTGGGGTATGTTCAGGAAACTTGTTATATCGGACCCGAAATCGTCCAGAAAAGCATAGAGGAGCTTGAAGGACAGTTCAGTTTTGCCAAGACATGAGCATCATTAGCGAAGCACTTAAAAAAGCACAGGCTCGCCGCTTATTCAAAAAAGGGAAAAATAATCCCGATACCACGCCATCTCCGGAGACAAACCCGGAACAATACCTTGATGAAATGGTCAAGGCGGAAAAAGAGCGTAAAACCGAGACTCGCAAGGTAGGGCGTGCTATTTCTGTTGCGCTCGTTTTGTTTATTGTTCTGGTCTTGGGCGGCACGACGTATTTTTTATTAACAGCAAAGACAAAAGCTCCCCCCAAACCGACACCAAGGGCTGTCCCAAGCCCGAAAAAAACCGTCACCCGGCGAACTCCCCCGGTGAAGCCTCAAGCTGTAAAACCCGCGGTAAGCGCGCCGGTAGAAGAAGAAATTCCCGTTGAAGAAAAACCAACAGTCAAAAAGCCCGTCGAGGTAAAAGAATACCAGCGTGTCTACGTTGCGACTCCTGACCTGCCGATTTTAAGCGGCATCATGTATTCCCCCACTAACCCGCAGGCGATCATCGATGGAGAGCTGTACACGGAAGGCGAGACAGTAAGAGGATATAAGATCAAAAAGATCCTGCTCGATAAAGTTAAAATTACTTCCGGTGAGAAGGAATTCGAGTTACGACTCCGCTAGGAGGGCTTTTTTTATCCTTTGAGGGACTGATACCGGTTTTCCGTTTTCATCTACAAAAGCGTGCTTCGTATGCCCGGTTGCGGTTATTTTTCCGTCTTTTTTCACTTCATACTCGAAAGCGATGCGTGAATTGCCTGCATCGGCCAATCTTGTTTCAATGGTCACCTCATCGTCATATCTCAGGGGCG
>JBHIBX010000204.1:0-2888 GCA_046759285.1 Candidatus Omnitrophota bacterium | reverse complement strand
CCATGTCGCCCAGAAATCCAGTATGACAACCTTGCCCCTCGTCGAGGAGAAGCGGAAAGGCTTGCCGTCAAGGTCATTGAGGGTGAAGTCCGGAGCTAATCCCGCCCCGGCACTTGACACTGTCCGCGGCTGACACGCCAGCACGCTTACAGCGACAAATAAAACTAAAATCAAAGGAAGGGACAAAATTCTTTTCATTGTCTTCATCGTTCAAACCCCTTTCGAATTATTTTGCAAAGTCATAAAAAACTGGCGGAATAAACTTAAGTAATATACTTAAATTATTGAAAAATATAAGAATACCTATAGCTATCAAAAGTATCCCGGCAACGATCTCTCCCCACCGGATAAATTTTTTGTATTTTTCGAAAAATTTCATAAATGCGCCTATAGCAAACCCCGTGACAATAAAAGGAATACCTATCCCAAGCGAATAGACCGCTAGCAGATACATTCCCTTTACAAGTGTCTGCTGCGCCGCCGCCAGAGCGAGGATCCCGGCAAGTATCGGGCCAACACAGGGTGTCCATCCGAAAGCGAAAGCCAGGCCTATAAGAAAAGCCCCTAAAAAGGAAGGTGAAAACTTCTTTACCTTCAGCCTCTTTTCCCGTCCCAGCCAGTCCATTTTAAGGACCCCTAAAAGGTGAAGCCCCAGTATCACTATCGCCACTCCGGCGATCTTCGTGAACACATTTATGTATTCTGACAATAATTTGCCTACAAGAGAGGCTGAGGCGCCAAGGGCTATAAAGACCACTGAAAAACCCGCGACAAAAAAGACAGAAGTAAATCCCGCTTTTATGAGAACCTTCTTATGGGAGGTACCCTGTTTGAGCTCCTCAAGGGACACTCCGGAGAGAAATGAAATATAAGCCGGGACAAGCGGCAAAACGCAGGGTGAAAGAAACGAGATAATTCCGGCCATAAAGGCTATTCCTACAGAAATCTGGTCCATGGTATTATAGATTATACCATATTAATATAATAATAAAAGAAGCGCTTGAGGTTTTTACGCCTCAGGCGCTTCTTTTCAAGAATCGGCAAGGTTTATTGCGTTACGACAACTTTCCCCGCAAGAATATCCTCAGCCTGTGCCCTGTAAGCATCCATTAGGTATGGAATACCGGACACTTTTGACGCATCTTCGGTCAAGGCCATCAGATCATCCCTTGAGATCGTACTGAGCCTGAAGTTCCTGCTTCCAGCCATCAGCTGCTGAAGACCGACCTTGATCCTCTGACTGAAGGTATAAATACCGATCGCTCCAAGCGGGATATTCTTCATGTCTTTCCCATATTTCTCGAGGAGTTCTTCGTAGCAAACGAATATTTCCTCGGGCCGTGTTCCGAATTCTTCCACGGTCCTGGGCAGATCGTTGTTCTTGATCCATTCTTCCACGTTCTTTCCGACAAAGCCGGGTATCATAAGGGCTCTTCCCATACACACGGCCTTTACGTACGGAGTGCCTAACGCAAGCGCTTTAAAAACGTGATCTTCCAGCGCAAAACCACCGGCTATAGCCAGGTCGGGAACACGCATCCCTTGCTGGGCCAGCTTTTCAGCGAATTCCCAGGTCAAAGCTTCCAGATAGAATGTGGGTACGCCCCATTCCTGCATCATTCTCCAGGGGCTCATACCCGTTCCGCCCGGAGCGCCGTCTATCGTCAGAAGATCTATCTTCGCGATAGATGAATACCTGAGCGCCATGGCCAGTTCGCGCATCGAATATGCCCCGGTCTTCAGGGTTATCCTCTTGAAGCCCAGGTCTCTTAACCGCTGCGCTTCAGCAAGAAAAGATTCTTCCGAGACAAATCCCAGTCTGGAGTGTCTCTCGAACTCTTTGATCTCGCCGATCTTGAAGGCTTCCTGGATGGCAGAGTTGCTCGGATCAGGCGTTACAATGTAACCTCTTTTTTGAAGTTCGAGCGCCCTGTCCAGGTCACGGACCTTGATCTCGCCGCCTATACATTTGGCGCCCTGGCCCCATTTGAGCTCTATGGTTTCAAGGTTGTGTTTTTTTCTTACGTATTCCGCAACGCCGAGGCGAGTGTCCTCAACGTTCATCTGGACGAGTATCTCGCCGTAGCCTTCATGGAACCTTTTATATACTTCAATACGGCGGTCCATGTCCGGCGCACTTTCGACCTTACCGTTGGAGTCAAGTTTCAGTTTCGGATCGATACCGCAAACATTTTCGCCGCAAACGAGCGTTACACCCGAAATAGCGGCTCCGGCCGCGAAATGTTCCCAGTGTTTCCTTGCGATGTCTGTTGAACCAAGGGCACCGGTAAAAATCGGGACCTTCATTTTTACTTTTGAGTCCCACCCATATTCCGTTTCAGTGTTAACCGAAGGGAATGTCGCAGTATCCGGACCCGCTTCTACGCCTTCCGGCAGTCCTTTTGCACCAAGCGCATATCCCTGGATGTTTAGATGCGAGTAATCCGCGGGGTAGTTTTTATCCCCACCCGCAGTTACATCTCCAAACGGGCCGGGATAAATTACTTCTCTCCCCCTCATCGCGGACTTGAACACTTCACAGTTCCCGCGACAAGTGTCGACGCATCTGGAGCATAATCCCGACGAAGGAACAACGTTTTTCGACCGGTTAAATGTCCTTGAAGCGTCATTTCCACCTGGACATTGAAAATTCATGTTTTACCTCCTTTTTTGTCACTTTTTGCTTAAACTTTAACCAAATACTGAAAACAAAAAAAAGACGTCCCCTTAAAAAAGAGAACGTCTTTGTTCTTTGCCGATACTTTCACTGTATCGGAGAGTTTATTATCTAAAAGTTTAAATGATTAGTCAAGGAATTTTTGAAAGTTGTAACTCATCTTAAAGAAACAGCTTAAGTGCTTTTACTCTGCTCCTTTTTGCACAACTCC
>JBHIBX010000203.1:0-2938 GCA_046759285.1 Candidatus Omnitrophota bacterium | reverse complement strand
TAGTTCCTATGAAAATGCGGTCAGGGAAAAACTGCAGGACAAAAGCCCGAGAGTCAGGAAGGTGGCTGTCAGGACGCTGAAAAAGATGGGGGTAAAGGGGGTTGTTGCGCCGGAATCTTTTCATTCAAAAGATGAATGGAAATTCATCACGCGGAGCTGGAAGACCAACAAGATCGAGCGCATGATCGCGGACCTTTACGACAGACGTAAGGCTATCAGGGCAAAAAAATATCTCGCAAATTATGGACCGGAAGTCCTTGAATTCGTGGTCCCGCTCGTCAACGATAAGAATAATGAGAATGTCCGTGTAGACGCTCTTTACGTCATAGGCCAGGTCGGTGACAGTTCCTATGAGGACGTAGCCATTGAGAAGCTGCTCGACAGGAACAGGAGGGTAAGACAGGAAGCCGCCAGGACCTTGACTATGATAGGCACAGAGAAGTCCATTGAACCGCTCAAGGAACTGTTGAACGACTATAATCCGAACATCAGGTTCAACGCCCTGAGGGCTATTGCGAGGATTGCCCCGAAGAAAGAGAAGGGCCTTTTTGTTGAAGCCCTCGGAAATTATGATCCACGTATCCGTATATATGCCGTAAAGGCCCTGGGGGACATTAAAGCCGATGATACTCTTGACTATCTTTCACAGCTTGCCCAGGACGAAGACCCCGCAGTCAGGTATGAATTGGCCAGGACTTTGGGAAAGATCGGGACCGAGGAATGCTTGCCGACTCTTAAGTGGCTTACGAACGATCCCGAGCTTAATATCAGACTGCTCGCACTTAAGAACATAGCGAAACTTAATACTCCTAAAGCGGAAGAGCCTCTCGTCAAAGCAGCAAAAGGCTTCGATCCTCGTGTGGCCGCCAAAGCGATACTGGCCCTGGGGAAAATGAGAAGTCCCAAAGCCCTGGGGTTGGCCAAGAGGTACCTGAACGACGAACACATGACAGTCAGGGTTGCGTGCATAACGGTTATCGGCCAGATGGGCAGCAAGGACGAAAAAAAGAAGCTTTTGAAACCTTTACTAGAAGCAGAATCCACGCTTGTAAGAAAAAAAGCAAAGGAAGCACTGGCGGAGGTCAATAGCGGGCAATGACCACGGAGAGCGCGCCGTCAAGATCCAAAAGGTATTCCGCGGTAAAGACACGTTTTTTTATTGCCGACCTTATTTTGACGGTTCTTGCCCTCGCGATTTTTCAACTGGCGGTATCGCGTACCCTTTCACAGGATCTCACAGGCCTCTTCACTTCCTTTTATCTTGCCTGCTTCGCTTATGTTGCGATATTTCTGGCGGTTATGTACGTGATCGGTTTTCCGCTGCATCTTGCCAATTCTTTTTTCGTGGAACACCGTTTCGGGCTTTCCAGCCAGAGTTTCGGATCGTGGATAATTGATGAGATCAAATCCATAATACTTTCCTTTGTCCTCTGGATAGGCTGCACCCAGGTTTTTTATCTTGTCTTGCGGAATTTTCCGCACACCTGGTGGATCATTACAGCGCTCCTTTGGGTCTTCCTCTCAGTTATACTAAGCCGGATCTTGCCTGTTTTGATCATCCCCTTGTTCTTCAAATATTTACCTATAGAAAACCAGGAGCTTAAAAAGCGTATATTCGAGCTGGCAAATAAGGCGCGCATACGCCTTATGGATGTATGCAGGATAGATTTCAGCAGGAAGACCAAAAAGGCGAATGCCGCGCTTATAGGCCTTGGTAAAACACGGAAAGTCATACTTGCGGATACCCTGACGGACGGGTTTACAACGGACGAAGTGGAATCAGTCGTCGCCCATGAGTTCGCGCATTTTAGATACGGGCATATCTGGAAGCTCCTGGCCTTTTCCGGCATATCGGCAGCAATAGGCTTTTATCTCCTTTTTCTCGTTGCCGGAAAGTGCGCCAGCCTGGTGGGCGCATCCGGGATCGATGACCTTTATCTTTTTCCCGTTCTCGTGTTTCTTATGATAGTTGCCGGATTTATCATCCTGCCCGTTCATAATCTGTTCTCCCGCACTCTTGAGCGCCAGGCTGACGGCTTTGCTTTGGAGCTCACAGGAGACGCCGAGACGTTTATTTCGGTCATGCGGAAACTCGCGTCGATGAATCTGGCAGAAATGGATCCTTCGTTGTGGAAGAAGATCTTTCTTTATGATCATCCGCCTATACGTGAGCGTATACAGATGGCTGAGAAGGCAAAGGGTGAATAAGAAGCGGAAGATAAAAAGAATATATGGTCTTTTGGAAAACTATTTCGGGGATCTGGGATGGTGGCCGGCGGATTCAGCTTTCGAGGTGATAGTAGGAGCGATATTAACGCAAAACACCGCGTGGAAAAATGTCGAAAAGGCTATTGCGCGCCTAAAAAGTGAAAGGATTTTGAGCCCCGGAAAGATAGAAAAAATGAGCGAGAGAAGTCTTTCCCGCTTTATAAGGTCTTCGGGGTATCATCGGGTAAAGGCCGCCAGGCTAAAAGCCATAAGCTGTTTTTTGCTGGACGAGTGTGGGTCGAACTTATCGAGACTAAAAAGAAAGCCTCCCGCTCTTCTCAGGAAAAAGCTTCTAAAGGTCAAAGGGGTCGGTCCTGAAACGGCTGACTCCATATTGGTGTATGCCCTGGAAAAACCGGTTTTTGTGGTGGATGCTTATACTAAGCGGATATTTTCGCGCCACGGACTGGCCAGTAAGAGCGCGTCTTATGATGAGGTTCAATCCCTGGTGCATGAGAATTTTCCGGCAAAGGTGAGGTCCTTGAACCAGTTTCATGCCCTTTTGGTCGAGACTGGTAAGAGATTCTGCAAGAAGAAAAAAGCACTATGTAAAGACTGTCCACTTAGAAAGGAGGAGACATGATAGTCGGTCTTTTCGGCAAGAAAAAAGAACCTGAAGGGGTTCTCGCGGGAGAAGTAGTGCACTTTTTTCCTAAAGTGAAAGCCGCCG
>JBHIBX010000202.1:0-2941 GCA_046759285.1 Candidatus Omnitrophota bacterium | reverse complement strand
GGCCCGACATCACAAAAGCAAAAAAGGAACTCGGATGGAAACCGAAAGTGGGACTGGAAGAAGGGCTTGAGAGAACAATAAAATGGTGCAGGGAGAAAGCGAATAATGCATAGACCACATGGCGGAAAATTAGTCAACAGAGTGCTCGATGAAAAAAGAGCCGAAGAAATAAAGAAAATGGACGGAAGGCTTCCGGAAGTTGCGCTTTCTCATGAAAAAATCCAGGATGTTTTCAATATAGCCAATGGTGTGTACAGTCCGCTTGAAGGGTTCATGAATGAGGAGGACTACAAGAGCGTCATAATACGTTCCCGCCTTGCCAGTGATCTTGCCTGGACTATACCCGTTGTCCTCGATGTCGACAGCAAAGTGGGCAAGAATTTCAAGCACGGAGATAATGTTCTCCTCAAAGATGAAACCGGGAACATTATCGCGCTTTTAACCGTTTGGGATGCGTATAATTATGACAAAACGGAATATGCAAAAAGCGTTTTTGGAACAGACGATCCCGATCACCCCGGAGTAAAGAAAGTGTTCGAGATGAAAGATGTGTTTGTCGGCGGTGTGATAGATTTTGCGGGGGAACCGGAAAGCACGTTTGAAAAACATATTTTACTGCCAAAAGAGACCCGTGTTCTCTTTAAAGAAAAGGGGTGGACCGACGTCGCCGGCTTTCAAACGCGTAATATTCCCCACGTGGGGCACGAATACGTCCAGAAAACCGCTCTTTCTTTCGTGGATGGCGTTTTTATCAATCCCGTTATAGGGAAAAAGAAAGCGGGGGATTTTAAGGATGAGGTCATTCTTGAGGCATATGACGAACTCATTAAGCATTATTTTCTCAAAGAAAGAGTGGTGATGTCTGTTCTATTGACCGAGATGCGTTATGCCGGTCCAAAAGAGGCCGTTTTTCATGCTATTGTAAGGAAGAATTTTGGTTGCACACATTTTATCATCGGGAGGGACCATGCGGGTGTTGGTAACTATTACTCTCCGTTTGCCGCGCATGAGATATTCGACCATTTTCCCGACCTGGAAATAATTCCGATATTTTTTAAATCGTTTTTTTATTGCAAAAAATGCTCGGGCATATCTAACGACAAGACATGCCCTCATGGCGACGAGGAAAGGATAAATTTTAAGGGGACCGAGATCAGGAACATGCTGCAGAAGGGTCAGGTTCCGCCTGAAAGCATGATACGATCCGAGGTAGCAGAAGTAGTACTTTCGCATAAACATCCGTTCGTGGGGTAGAAATGAGTAAAGAGGCAAAGGGTTTTACGATATGGTTTACCGGGCTTTCGGGGTCGGGCAAGACAACGTTAGCCCAGATCATTACCAATTGGCTTAAAGAAGCCGGACATAAAGTGGAAGTCCTTGATGGTGACACCATCAGGACCAATCTCAGCAAGGGGCTTGGATTCAGCAAGGAAGGCCGTGACGAAAACATAAGAAGAGTCGGGTTTGTCTGTGATCTTCTTACGCGGAACGATGTTGTCGCGATTGCCGCCTGCATATCGCCGTATAGAGCCGTCAGGGATTTCAACAGAAAAAGGATAGGCAACTATTTCGAAGTATACACAAAGTGCAACCTCAAAGAATGCATAAAACGGGACCCTAAAGGCAATTATAAAAAAGCCCTGGCAGGCGAGATTAAAAATTATACAGGTATAGATGATCCGTATGAGGAGCCGCCTAATCCCGAGGTAGTGGTAGAAACTGACAAGTATACCCCGGAAGAATGTGCGAAGAAGATAATGGATCACTTGAAGGAAATGAAATTCCTTGAAAGGAAAGAACCGGATATTTCAAAAGAGGAAGAAGAAAGAATTAAAACCAGGCTCAAGAAGTTCGGATATTTATAAAAATCATGGATACAAGAGCAAGATCTTTAGCTAAATCGGCTGTTTGGAGGATAGTCAGCATAGTAGTTTTAGCGACAGTGGCGTATATCATTACGGGAGACGTAAAAGCGACAACCGGAATAACGTTGATTTTTCAGGTAATTCTCGCAATTCTGTATTATGCCCACGAAAGGATCTGGTCGAGAATATCCTGGGGGAAGATAAAAGAGGGAGAAAGGTAATGGCGAAGAAGAAGGCATTGATAACGGGTATAACCGGACAGGACGGCAGCTACCTTGCAGAGTACCTGCTTGAGTTGGGGTACGAGGTCCATGGCATGATCAGGAGGGTGGCGCTTGAAGATCAGCAGCACAGGATGTGGCGTATACGTCACATTCAGGATAAGCTAAAATTGCACTGCGGTTCCCTGGAAAGCTACCCGAGCATTTTTAAAATAGTAGCCGAGGTTCAACCTGACGAATGTTATCACCTGGCGGCGCAAAGTTTTGTTACGTATTCCTTTGAAGATGAGTTCTCGACCCTTAATACAAACATAAACGGCACGCACTATGTCCTGTCTTCCATTAAAAACGGGTACCCAAAATGCAGGTTCTATTTTGCGGCTTCCAGTGAGATGTTTGGTAGGGCGGAGGAAGTTCCGCAAAACGAGAAGACAAGATTCCACCCGCGATCGGCATACGGCATTTCGAAGGTTGCCGGATTCGATCTTACGAGAAACTACCGTGAAGCGTATGACATTTTTGCCTGCAGCGGCATTATGTTCAATCATGAGTCCCCGCGTAGAGGCTTCGAATTCGTGACCAGAAAAATAACTTCCGCGGTTGCACAGATCAAACTTGGGATGATGGATAAACTTTATCTCGGGAATTTGGAAGCAAAAAGAGACTGGGGACATTCAAAAGAGTATGTAAGGGTAATGCATAACATGTTGCAGCAGGACGATCCCGAGGATTACGTTATAGGCACGGGCAAGACTCATTCAGTCAGGGAATTTGCGGAATTAGCATTTAAGGAATTGGATCTTGATTACGAAAAATATGTCGAGATCGATAAGAATTTTTACCGTCCGGCTGAAG
>JBHIBX010000201.1:0-2964 GCA_046759285.1 Candidatus Omnitrophota bacterium | reverse complement strand
ATGGACCTTGCGTATGACATCCAGTCCCACGATGAGATATATGTAGGCAAGATCAACGTCATCGGGAACACCAAGACCAGGGATAAAGTCATACGGCGCGAGGTCAGGGTCTATCCCGGCGAGAGATATGACGGCGAAAAGCTTAAACGCAGCAAGGAAAGGATATACAATTTAGGATTCTTTGAGGACGTTTACTTTGAAACCATCCCGACCAAGAAAAAAGACATTAAGGACCTGAATGTTACGGTCAAGGAGACCAAGACCGGAGAGTTTTCATTCGGTGGCGGATATAGCTCTATCGACGCGTGGATAGGCTTTGTCCAGGTAAGGCAGAGGAATTTTGATATCCTGAATTTTCCGACTTTTTCGGGCGCAGCGCAGGATCTGATTGTCAGGGCCGAAGGCGGAACTACAAGGACAAATTATCACGTGGGCTGGACTGATCCGTGGTTTCTGGATTATCCGTTCCTTTTCGGGTTTGATTTTTACAGGCAGGAACACCTAAAGTCCGGCTTGTCAGGTTACGGATATGACGAGACGCGTACCGGAGGAGATCTAAAGATAGGCAAAGAAGTGACAGATTATTTTGACACGGGCCTTGTTTACAATCTCGAGGAAGTAAAGATCTCCAATATTCCTGATGAGGCCACTCAGGACCTCAAGAAAGAGAGGGGAAGTAATTTTATTAGCCGCCTGACCTGGAATAATTCTTATGACAGAAGAGATAACAAATTTTCACCGAGCAAGGGGTACTACCTATTTCTTTCACCGGAGAATGCCGGAGGAATTATCGGCGGAGATAAGGATTTTGTGAAAGGCTTTCTCAGCGCGAGTTATTATCACAGCATTTTAAAAGGTGTCGTTGTAGAAGTTAAGGGGCGCGGGGGACTTTCGGGAAACTACGGGAAATCCGACGAAATACCGATCTACGAGCGGTTTTTTGCAGGAGGCATGAACACTATACGCGGATACAAGGAAAGGTCAGTCGGTCCCAGGGACCCTGTCACCAATGCCGCGCTCGGCGGAGAAGCGTTGGTTGTCGGCAACACCGAATTGACTTTTCCGATATTCAAAAAGATAATAAAGGGAGCGGTTTTTTACGATGTCGGCAACGTGATAGCCGAATCAAACGATTTATTCAAGGATAACACCGGCTATAAACAGGGCGTAGGAATAGGGGCGCGCGTTAAGACCCCTATCGGGCCCTTAAAACTTGACTGGGGCTACCCCCTCAATAAAAATCACGAAGACAAAAAAGAGGGACAATTTTATTTCAGCGTAAGCCATGGATTCTAAAGAGGAGGAAATAATGTTTAAAAAAACTATACTTTTAGCAGCATGTTTGTTAGTTATTGCCGTGATGGTCTTACCATCGCGGGCGCAAAATGCGAAGATCGGGTATGTTGACCTCAGGCGCGCTTTTTATGAATATGACAAGACAAAGACCTTTGAGGACGAGCTTAACAAGCTGACCGACGAGCGCCAGGGAGAAAGAACAAAGAGAGTTTCAAGGATTTCAAAACTGAGAGACGAGCTGGAGCTATTGTCCGGCAACGCAAGAAGCAAAAAACAGAGTCAGGTAGAAACAGAGATAACCGCACTCAATGAGTTCGACTTGGATACCCGACAGCAGCTTTTAAACAAAAAGAACGACATGTTCCGTGAAGTGATCGATGACATTCAAAATGTTGTTGATGGCATCGGCAAAAAAGGAAAATACGATTTTATTCTTGATTCCCGGAATATCATGTACGGCAAGGAAGAGTTCGACCTGACGGAAGATGTTCTTAAGAAACTTAATAAATAGTTAAACGCAGATAATCGCAGACCGAACACAAATATTCGCAGATTTAAATGCATCTGCGAGAATCCGCGTTAGATTCGCGTGAATCTGCGTTTATTCTTTTATAGACATATGAACAAAAAAACAATAGAAAAAGAAGTCTCTTTTTCCGGCAAGGCCTTGCAGACCGGGGAGGAAGTGCGCGTTACCTGCAAGCCTGCCGGGCCGGATGCGGGGATAACATTTCGTCGCGTTGATCTGGAGAATAAGCCGGAAATGCAACTAAAAGGGGCCGGTTTTATTGATGTCGGCCACAGGAGGAGCGTGATAGGAAGCGACAGCGCGACGGTCCAGACGGTCGAACACTTTTTAGCGGCATTATGGGGGCTGGAAATAGACAATATCCTCATCGAGATAGAAGGCGCTGAACTCCCGGCGCTTGACGGAAGCGCCATGGCGTTCGTCAAGCTTTTGAAAGAGGCGGGGACGGTCGAGCAGTCCGTCTCGCGGGAATTTGTCAAGATCACCCGGAAGGAAGAAATAAAAGAGGGAGATTCGTCCATAGCCGTATATCCGGCGGATTCTTTCAGCGTCTCTTATCTTATCGACTATAATGTCGGGTCGATCTCGAGAGAAGTTTTTGATATCGAACTGGATAAGGATTCTTTTGAAAAAGAAATAGCTCCCGCGAGGACCTTTTGCCTGAAAGAGGAGGCAGAAGCCCTTTTACGGGCCGGGCTCGGACAGGGAGCGACCCTTGAAAACACGCTGGTTATGGACGAGAAGGGGCCCGTTGGGACCACCCTGCGCTTTCCCAATGAACCCGTAAGACACAAGGTCCTGGACCTGGTGGGTGACTTTTACCTGTTTGGACGGCCTGTTCTCGGCAAGGTCGTGGCCGAGAAATCAGGACACAGTCTTAATGTTAAAATGATACAAAGATTATACGAGAAATTTCTAAAAAACCAGGGAGATACAAATGAGTGACAAGGTTCTGAATATCAAGGAGATCATGGCTCGCATCCCCCACAGGTATCCGTTTCTTCTGGTCGACAAGGTTATCGATTACGAGGAGGGAAAACGGATAAAAGCCGTTAAAAACGTGACCATGAACGAACTTTTTTTTCAGGGGCATTTTCCCGGTGAGCCCATCATGCCGGGCGTTTTGATGATCGAGGCCC
>JBHIBX010000200.1:0-2984 GCA_046759285.1 Candidatus Omnitrophota bacterium | reverse complement strand
ATGGCAATCTGCTGCCATGGATTACTTTAATTGCCTTAAAAGAGGATGAATATGAGGAAGGTGCCAGAGGTGATGATCAGGTGCCGTGGATAGCAATTAAAGATTCTGCTCCTTTACCGGATTTGAGCCAGGCAGGGTACTGGGCTCACCTGCATATCGCCGGTGATGTGGAAAAAAATCCTGATGCAGCGGATATGGTTCGCAATGAGCGTGATCGTGTAATATGCCGCTTATTGTGCCCGCGTCACCTGGAGCCAAAAAGCCGTTACACCGCCTTTGTAGTCCCAACCTTCAAGCTTGGAGTATATGCGGGCATGGGCTGGAAACCCGGAGACGATGATCTTGCGAATACCTTGGCATGGGACATTGATGATCGTGAAAGCGACATGAAAATTCCCTACTACTTTAAGTGGTCTTTTGGTACCGGCCTTCGTGGTGACTTTGAATACACTGTGCGCTTGCTGAGGGCACAAGCGCCTGCGGAGGGTGTTGGTTGCAGGCCGTTGGATTGCTCCAATCCGGGCTATGGTGTGCCAGCCGTTAATCGGACTGAGCCCCCACCCGAAGAATCCTATATTATCGATATGGGCGGGGCGCTTATTCCAATCACAGATGGTAAGACTAATGTTGATGCCGGTGCTCCACGGGAGGCGGATGAGGAATTTCGCAAGGCACTGGCGCGCCTGCTAAATCGGGAAAAGCTGATTATTGAAGATGTTGACTTCTTCAAAGAAGTGACTATTTCTGTTAATGAGTGGGGTACGGTTGTCAGAATTTCCTGCCAAACAGTAAGAGCATCAAGCTGTACTTTGATGTACGGCAGTACTAAGGCTTTAGGCAAGACAACTCCACTTGGTGATCCAGAGTCTTTGGAAAAAGTTCATTATGTTAATCTTACCGATATATCGCCCGGTCAAAAAATTTACTTCAAGATAAGTGCAACAGAGAGTAATGGAAATGATATTCATGATACAGATGTGCTGAGTTTCGTCATCCCTGACGTACCTACGGTTTTACCACCTCTTTATGGCAGGTGGCATGCAGCCCGAACATTTGTCGATCACCAGGAGTCCTCCGATAAATCCTGGTTCCACGAGTTGAATCTTGATCCAAAATTTAGAAGTGCAGCCGGTATGGGTTCGATGGTGGTTCAAAAACAACAGAATGCTTTGATGACATCGGCCTGGGAACAACTCGGCTCCATTGAGGCCGCAAATGATATTATTCGGCGTGCTCAACTTGGCCGTGAGCTTACCGGGGCTGTTCATGACAAATTGAACGGTTTGGGATTGGATGATTCCCTTCAGATCACTGGTCCAGTATACAGGCGCACCCGTCTTGATCGTTGTCCGAAAAAATACGATGAGCACACGATGGGAATAACTGCATATGTCCATTTTAAAGAAAAAACTGATGTACCTGATGTAGTTTTTGATCCCGCTTTTCAGCGCATTGCGCGCCCAAGAGGTCCTTTTCGTAAACGGCAGAAGAATAACAATAGCCAACAGGGTAACTTTGTACAGAAGCTTTTTAACAGCGATATTGCAGCAGCAGGGCCCCATAAGGAACCGAAGGGAACACCTTCAAGCGCTGCCTTTGGGGACATAGAGAAAGTAAGTGATAATATGCCAAAAGATGCTTTTGGTGGAATCAACGGAATTTTCCCTGAATCTGAGATACAAAAAGAGATTCCTCCTGCCACGCTTGAAGATGTCCAGGAAGCCATAATATGTTCTTTAGATCCAACACATACCATCTGTGACCGTACCAGGCAGCAAATAGAGTTGTCAAGTGGTGCAGAAGTCAACTGTTTTGAACGGATTATGGCTTATCCAAAATTTCCCCAACCGATGTATAAAACGATTAAGCAAGACCAGCTTGTTCCCGGTCTTGAAAAAATATCCCAGAATTCAATTACCTTACTGAAGTCCAACCGCACATTTATTGAATCATTCATGGCCGGTTTCAATCATGGATTTGCTGGAGAGTTGCTATGGCGAGAATATCCCACAGATCAGAGGGGATCTTATGCCAGACAGTTCTGGGATCCGAGTGATTATCTCCCTCCTAAGAACAAGCGGGATCCTGACAGCATGAATCGCTGGCGGGAACGCCTTAAAGATATCAGGCATCTCCATGACTGGGAAGATACACTGGGTGAACATCGCGTTCCCCGGTTAAAAGAAGAGGACCAAATAGAAGATAAAGTGGTACTCGTTATCCGCGGAGATCTACTGAAGAAACATCCGAACACACGGATATATGCTATTAAGGCCACAATTGATAAGGATGGTGAACCGATACCTTATCTCAAAGAGTTTATAGATAGTTTTAACGAAAACGTTTCAAAAAATAATTTCCCTGAGCCTGTTACGCCGGTTTTTAGTGGTCAAATAGAGCCGGATATTACTTTTCTCGGTTTTCCGATTTTTGAAGATGAGGCCCTAAGTACAACTAATACGGCAATGGGGCATTTCTTCGTATTTGAAGAACGCCCCATGGAAATTCGCTTCGGGCTGGATGTACCCACAGATGAACTAGTAGATCAACCGGACTTATTGTCTAACTTAGCCTGGGATCAGGTTGGGAGGGTTAAGGATAACGAAAATGGTTATATCGATATGAATACAGAAGTAAGGCCAAAAGACGATGATAGTAAGGTTTGGGGTGAAAGTTCAAGTTCAGCTAGAATTGCCTCTATTACCTTCCAGAAGGCTTTTAGAATGTCGATACACGCCGATAAATTAATCAGCTTAAAATAAGAATTTTATGATATTTTGACCTGCCCCCCAAATATCGGTCCAGGTCTTATGTTAAAATTTTCTTAAGCAAGCATTTCTGAAACTGGCTTGCCACGGATTCTTTTGACTGAATAGCGGGTGGAGCCTGTCTAATAGCTGACTGTTTTGCTGTTTTTGTTACTTTCGCTTTTTATTTCTTTAGCAAGCGTCACTTTATACTTTATTCTTGATCACAGCTACACT
>JBHIBX010000199.1:0-2988 GCA_046759285.1 Candidatus Omnitrophota bacterium | reverse complement strand
GATAAGACTTAATATGCTTGAGTTTTCCGGGCACCTGGGGATGCAGTGGTCCGGCAAGAAATATGAACCATTTTGTGAAGAGAGGGCCACAACTTATGGAACGGAGTGAACATAAGTTGTATGGCCGAACTTTATCCTGAGCGAGGCCGATAGGCCGAGTCGAAGGATCTATGAAATGTGAATAGACCCCTCGGCTTCGCTCGGGGTTTAATTCGCACTTATGATTTACTCGCACTTGCGTGTTCGTAAATCATGTGCTCATTAAAGGAGGAGATGATGGTATCAGGTTTAGGAGATATGGGACTTTCGCTTGCTTTTGCAGCTATAGGATCGGCTTTGGGGACAGGTGTAGCCGGCATGGCTGCCGTGGGCGCCTGGAAAAGGGCTTTTATGCAGAATAAAGCCGCGCCTTTTATCCTTATCGCTTTTGTGGGTGCTCCTTTATCGCAGACTATTTACGGCATGATCTTGAGGAACGCGATACAGGGGACAAATCTTAAGCCGGAGATGTATCCATATACAATGATCCTGGGGCTTGCGGCCGGACTTGCCATGGGCGCTTCGGCTTGGATGCAGGGAAAGGCCGGCGCCAGCGCGGCAGACGCCCTGGCGGAGACAGGGAAAGGCTTCGGTAACTACATCATGGTGCTCGGGGTAATTGAGACCGTGGCTCTCTTTGTCATGGTGTTCGCGATGACTGCGCTCCCCAAGTAAAATGAGCCAAAAAACGGGCGAGTAACTCAGTTGGTTTAGAGTGCTACCCTTACAAGGTAGAAGTCACAGGTTCGAATCCTGTCTCGCCCACCACTATATATTAAGGAAATATATATAATATAGCGTTTCGTTAATTATTTGACGAAAAATTTGTTCTATGCTATAAAATATTGACATATTTCAAGGGGCGGTAGTTCAGTTGGCTAGAACGTCGGACTGTCGATCCGAAGGTCGCGGGTTCGAGCCCCGTCCGCCCCGCCATCTGAATTGAAAAACCCATCAGAAATAACTGATGGGTTTTTAAAAGAGGAGGCAGAGTCATGGAAGAGCAAAATAAAGCGGGCGAGAAAAATGAAATGGAAGAAATCCTGCAGGAACTCAGGGAAAACCCCTACCAGAAGTTTAACCTGTCCTTTGCTTTAATGAGCGTTATCCCTTTTCTTCTTTTCTTTTACATATTAGCCGGAAGACTTTTCACTATTGATATTTTTACGGGTGATATCGGTCTCGTCCTCGTCATTGCCATATTCGTCTCTTTGTGCGGTTTGTATCTCGGCTACGGCATCCTGAAAAAGTTATTGAACAGGGTAATATCTTACGCGGCGAAAGCAAGAAAATACAGCGAGCTGAAATCGACATTTGTTGCTCACATTTCGCATGATTTTAGAAACCCGCTTTACGCGGTTTCAGCGAGTATAAAGGACATACTCGAGGGCATGCCGGACCAGGTCGGCGAAGAAGCAAGAGAGACCCTCGAAAGATGCCAGGCACAAATGGATCGCATGTGGGACCTTTCAACGCACATGCTCGATATATATGAAATCGAAGAGTGATAAGAAAAGGATATAAAGATTAAAAGGATCGCCAAAACCAAGATCGTCGCAACTTTAGGGCCTGCCAGCGACACCTACACAGTGATACGCCAGATGATAAGGTCGGGCCTTGATGTTGCAAGGTTCAATTTTTCCCACGGTACTCATAAGGACCACCTGGACAAATTAAGGATCGTAAGAAAGGTCAACAGAAAATACAGAAGGCGCGTCCGCCTTTTGCAGGACCTTGAGGGGTACCGCATCAGGGTCTGCAGGTTCAAAGGGACAAAGGTCAAGGTGCTCAACAAAAAAGCGACAGTCTGGCTTACAACGGAAAAAGATAACGGTGACCCCCGCGTAATCCCGTTCGATTACAAGGGCGACCTTAAAGGGATAGGGGCAGGGCAACTTATATATATCGATGACGGCAACATAATCCTGAAAACAAAAGCATTTTCAAAGAAAAAAATAAAAGCAGAAGTAGTCGAGGAAGGGGCCCTTAAAGAGAGGAAGGGCGTTAATATGCCGGGTGTCTGTATTCCGTTTTCCGGCCTGACGCCGAAAGATAAAAAAGATCTGGAGTTCGGAATAAAACACAAAGTTGACTGGGTAGCGCAATCCTTTGTCCGCACCGCGAAAGACATCGAAACCGTAAAGAGACTGGTGAAGAGAAGTCTGCCCCAGTGCCTCGTCGTTGCTAAGATAGAGACCAGGGAAGCCATAAAGAACATAGACAAGATCATCGACGCTTCGGACGGCATAATGGTGGCAAGGGGGGATATGGGGATATCCGTTCCCATATTCCAGGTGGCGATTATACAGAAGATGATCATCAAGAAGTGTAACAAGAAGAAGAAATTCGTGATCACTGCGACGCAGATGCTTGAACATATGACCGAGCACAGCCGGCCGACGCGCGCGGAAGTGGCTGACGTTACGAACGCGATATTCGATGGAACAGATTTTGTGATGCTTTCGGAAGAAACAGCCGCCGGCAAATATCCTGTCGAGTCGGTGAGGATGATGGACCGGATAATAAAATTTACCGAAGACTACAAAAGTTAAGACATTTGGGATTTTAAGTAATTTGATTGACAAGGCAAAATAATTGGTGGTAAAATTGTTTTTCTATTGTGTAATTGTTAAAGGGAGGCAAAGAGGTAATGGAAAAAGGAACAGTTAAATGGTTTAACAGCCAAAAGGGTTATGGATTTATTTCTCTTGAGTCGGGACGTGATGTATTTGTGCATTTCAGAGAGATTCAGGGTGAAGGCTATAAGTCTTTGGAAGAGGGCCAGCAGGTGGAATGCGAAGTCACAAAAGGCCCCAAGGGCGATCAGGCCACAAAGGTAATGAAGCTGTAACTTACAGGAAAAACAAAAGAGGCCGCTGGTAGAGATCATCTTAAAGTGGCCTTTTTTTGGAAGGAGGAAACAATGGGTTTAGTTGACAGATTGAGAAA
>JBHIBX010000198.1:0-2989 GCA_046759285.1 Candidatus Omnitrophota bacterium | reverse complement strand
CACGACCTCGACTATCTGTATACCCTGGTCTATGAGGTATTCTATGACCGCTTCCGGGTGCTCTTCAGTGTCCAAAGCTATGCAACATCCGGTATAATGGCCGTGGAAAAGGTCTCTTCCGGGGCTCCTTTTCCAGGTTCGTATAGTAAGGCCTCTCCGAAGTTTTGCCTGCCGCTTCAATTCCTCGAAATTCCGGACATAATCTCCCAATTGAACGATCTCTCCTCTCAAATGCCCGATAAGTGCTCGTATGACCACGGAGGCAGGAGCATCAGCTTGCTTGTATATGAAGGTCAAAGTTTTCTCCAATATATCGATATTTTCCTGACGCAGGAACTTTTCAGCTATTTTTCTTAAAATCTCGTTATCCGGGTTTTCTTCCGCATCAACGAATATTATCTTATTTCCGCGCCTGGCAATATCCGATCCTATTCTTGAAAAAGCATTTTTTAACGCTTCGGCTTTTTTCGGACTATCTTTCTCGAGAATGTTAAAAAGCTCTGTTAAGCAAGCCTTTATCCTGTCAATGTTGTCTTTTAGATTTATTTCTCCTTTTTTACCTTCCAGGACCATTGGCTTGCTACGTCCGTAATCAAGCCAGGCGTCAACGTCAATGCCCATTAATTCAAGATATGACCTTAGCTGCGCGTTGTGTTCGGCTACTTCCCTTCCCATTTTGTAACCTGATTCGGGATCAGTAATGAAACCCTGGAATCTCCCTTCCAACGCCGACCTGACCGTACTGTCAAAAAGGTCTTGTAGTGGTCCATAGTCTTCTCCTTTTTCCTGAATTCTTTTTCTGGCAACAAAAAGCTTACCCATATACATCAAGTTCCATTCTTCGATCCATTCTTCGATTTTTTCTCTGGGAACGGATTCAATTGGTATGCCCAGATCAACGGCAAATTGCCTTAGAAGCTTTTCGCTCAAGATCGCATTAATTGTTCTTAGATCGGGTTTTTCGCTTCGGGCCCTTCGTTCGATCTGCTTCAGCTCCTCATAATATCCAAAATCCAGGTATGCGTTTGCCAGTTCGAACAGTCTCATTGCGAATGAAAAATCTCTGTTACGGCTGTGCTTTAAAAGGGACTTGACCAAACCTCTATACCTGCTATGAATCATCACAGGTCCGATAAATTCAAAATAGCTTTCAAGCCTTTTGGGACCCAGCGAGTTCAATATATCTACAAAAATCTGCTTGGCATAAGCCGGATCAACTCGAGAAAAGCATTTAAAAGTCGCGGCAAATTTCCTTATGAACTTTTCGATATTGATCCTTTTTGATTCCTCGGCTGCCTCATTTGTTTTTTCTAAACGTTCTAACAGCTTTTTACCGAAGATCTTCCGTGATTCTTCCAAATCGCAACCTATCACATCCGAAAGCGCGTTTCTCGCCAGACGGGCGCTCTCGGTATCGTTTGTCTCTCTATCCAAGAGGTCGAACAGTTCTTGCTTTGTGAAACCGGTTTCAATGGTAAGCGCTCCATTGGCAAGTATACCTATAGCGCACGCGCAATACTTTTTTGCACAGTACCTCTTCCCATCATCTTCGGGGCTGTCTTCTGTAACCTCGGTTAAGGCATAGATCAATGGTTTTATATTAACAGGTCCGTCAAAGGAATCGATATCGTGAGATACCATTATGTTTTGAATGCATATGGTTATCGCAAGGATTTGCTCATCTGTTTCATCCCCTTTGCCGCGTCTTGCGACCGTATCGAGCGCATAAATGAGATGTTGGATCGCGGAAGGTTCCATTTCTGATATAGCAGACGTAATTTCCGCTTTAGCGCTACCAACGTACATATTGTCGTCTTCTTTTATCAACTTTGATAATATTTCCATCAAGGTCCGAATAATCATGCCAACGTCTTCATCTGTAGGGCCGCTTTTTGGCACAATAAAGCCAAGTCCTAACGCGATCCCCCCTATCGCCCCGGAAGCATGCCGGAGGTCGCCCTTGACTGCTTTTAATGCTTTTATGAATACCGGAATGGCGCTGGAAATATCACGGATAAGTATTCCTCGTCTATTTATGTTTCTTAAAGTTATGGTAATTATCCTTATCCGCACATTGCCTTCGGGCGTGCCGTGCTTAGTATTCTCTAAAACATCGAGCAACGGCTGTATATCCAGCCCCTCTTCTTGTGAGCTTGGAATATAAGATTTGGTAAATCTAATAGTCAACACATTGATATCATGAATAATCGCTATTATCAGCGTTCGCAAGTGTTCGGCGTTAGGGCTGCTGTCATCTATTTCCTTTAACGAGTCGATCAAGGGCTGGAGGGCTAAAAATCCGAATTCAGTCAGCGCTTCTCTAGTCTTTTTTATTGCTTTATCCGCTTCGGGTTTGCCGGGCGGGGTGTTCTTTAAAACATGAATTAACAGTTGGATCGCCGAAATCAGCCGCTCTTTTTCCATTAAACGGTAATGGGTCAAGCGCAAAATAATAGGTTTCAGGGTTTCGGCGATCCTCGCTTTTTTATCATAAAAACCAGGACTGTCTTTGATTTTATCCAGTTCAGCGGTCAATCTAGCGAAATTATTCTTTTCTTCCCCAATAGCAATTAGCTGAAATACTTTACGATATTTCTCAGCGTGTTCGGGTTCTTTGGATATAAGTTCCTTCAGGGTTTGGGTAACAATCGATGTGTCCAAGACTTTAAATCTTGGGTCTTTTTCTCCTGCAGCTATTTCGCTTCGTATAAGCCACGCAACTTTCGCTAAATCTCGTCATTTTCGTCTTTCGCATCCCTGATCCAGTCCAGCATCTGATTGAGGTTAAGTTCTCCGCCGCCTTCGCCTTTGGAGCCGTCCTCCGCCCCGGCGGCGGGGGTTTCGCCATAGGCAGTACGGGAACGTATCATTTCTTTTATTCTTAGAATATCTCCTACATAAAGGAGGTCATAAAATTCACGTAAAATCGTGAGAATTTGATCGTGTTTCTCCTTGTCGCCGATAATTTTTAATGCCAGAGCATAATACT
>JBHIBX010000197.1:0-3010 GCA_046759285.1 Candidatus Omnitrophota bacterium | reverse complement strand
ATCAGAGACCATCGTTGCGCACAAAAAGTGCTCCGCGGATGATGCCGCCGGGCAGGTAAAAGAACTGCTGAAGACGGTAAAATTATCGAATGAAGTCGTCCCGATGTATCCGCACGAACTTTCCGGCGGGATGCGTCAACGGGTGATGCTGGCCACGGCCTTGAGCTGCGACCCGGATCTTTTGATCCTTGATGAACCTACAACAGCGCTGGACGTGTCTATACAAAAACATATTCTTGATCTGATCAAATCTATTCAACAGGAAAGGAAACTTACGATCCTGTTCATTACGCACGATTTCTCAGTCGTCAACACTGTTGCTGACCGGGTGTGTGTGATGTATAAGGGCGAGGTCGTGGAATGCGGCGGGAAAAACGAAGTGTTGCGTTCCCCCAGCCGTGAATATACGCGCAAGCTTATAGACAGCATCCCCAAACTTGGGGACAAAAGGGAAAGGCTTCCGGCATAAGATGGAAACAATGATTGAAGTGACGAAACTTAGGAAATACTTTCGGAAAAGAAAGGATTTTTTCCGGATAAGTTCAGAACCGGTGAAAGCCGTGGACGACATCAGTTTCTCCGTACCGAAGGGTAGAACATTCGGCCTTGTGGGAGAATCCGGTTGCGGAAAGACAACCGTAGCCAAATTGATCGTGGGCATTTTATGGCCGGATTCAGGCCTTGTAAAAATAGAAGGCGACAGCGATATTGTTTTTCAGGATCCTTTCAGCTCTTTAAACCCGCGCATGAAAGTCAGCGAAATAATAGGGGAGTCTCTTTTGGTAAGGGGCGCCGCGAGAGAAGAGATCGCGCGCAGGGTCGCCGAAACACTGGATCTTGTCCGGCTTGAGAGCTCTACGAGCATGGATAAGTACCCCCACCAGTTTTCCGGCGGCGAACGTCAGAGGATCGCGATCGCCAGGGCTATCGTGCGAAGACCAGAGGTTCTGGTCCTTGATGAGCCTGTTTCCAGCCTGGACGTGTCGACTCAGGCAAGCATTCTGAATCTGTTAAAGGACTTACAGGAAAAATTAGGCCTTACCTATATATTCATTTCTCATGATCTGAGGGTGGTGGAATTTATGGCGGATACGGTGGGTGTCATGAAGGATGGCCGTCTTGTCGAGATCTCCACCCGTGAAGATATCTATGCTTCGCCCCGGAACGATTATACAAGGCTTCTTCTGGAATCAATCCCAAAGATCTAGCTAATTATGACGCTTGATTTTGTTCCTAAAATCTGCTAAACTGACTTTTTATTAATAGATTAAGGAGTATATATGGGCTATACAATAACCGAAAAGATATTACTTTCGCACGCTATCGGCGTCAAAGAGATAGCGCCCGGAGATTTTATAAGGGCGAAGGTGGACCTCTGCCTGGGAAATGACATAACAAGCCCCATAGCGATAAATGAATTCCGCCAACTGGGCGTAAATAAGGTTTTTAACCAAAAAAGAATAGCGCTTGTACCGGACCATTTTCTGCCCGCCAAGGACATGAGAAGCGCGAACCAGGCCGCCATTTTAAAGGAGTTCGCAAAAGAATTCGGCATTACCAGCTATTTTGAAATCGGAAGGATGGGTATAGAGCACGCGCTCCTGCCCGAAAGAGGGCTTGTCGTGCCGGGAGACCTCATGATAGGAGCCGATTCCCACACCTGCACCCATGGAGCCCTGGGGGCATTTGCCACAGGCGTTGGAAGCACGGATCTTGCCTATGCCATGGCATTCGGGGAATGCTGGTTTAAAATCCCGGAAACCATAAAAATAGTTTTTACGGGAAAGCCCAGGAAGTGGGTAAGCGGCAAGGACCTGATCCTGCATGTCATCTCGGATATCGGGGTTTCAGGAGCCCTTTATGAGGCCTTGGAGTTTACAGGAGATACGATCGACGATCTTCCGATGGATGACAGGTTCACCATTTGCAATATGGCCATAGAAGCTGGCGCCAAAAGCGGAATAATCGCTCCCGATAAGACAACGGAAAAATACGTGAAAGCGGCTATCAGGAAATATAAGCCGCCGCGCAAATCGTATAAACTGGTAAAAAGTGATAAAGACGCGGTATATGCTGACGTGAGAGAATACAATGTTTCAAAGCTGGAGCCGGTTGTGGCGAAGCCTCACCTGCCGTCAAATGGCGTTCCCGTAAGCTCGTTAAAAGACGTCAAAATAGACCAGGTAGTCATCGGTTCGTGCACTAATGGCAGGATATCTGACCTGAAAACAGCCGCAGCCGTACTTAAAAACAGGAAAGTTCATCCCAGGACGCGCCTTATAGTGATCCCGGCCACGCAATCGATTTACGCAGAAGCGGTCAAGGAGGGCTATGTTGAAGTCTTTATCCGCGCAGGTGGGACTTTTTGCACGCCTACATGCGGCCCATGCCTGGGGGGACACATGGGGATATTGGCCGAAGGTGAAGTAGCCATGGCTACGACCAACCGGAATTTCGTAGGACGCATGGGTCATCCCAAAAGCTTTGTTTATCTGGCAAATCCAGCCATTGCAGCCGCAAGCGCCGTTAAGGGCAAGATCACGCACCCTTCGGATCTGTGAGAGGAGAAACATGAAACTAAGAGGCAAAGTTCATAAATTTGGAAATAATATAAACACGGATGAGATCATACCCGCTCGCTATCTGAGTACATGTGATCCGGTCGAACTGGCTAAACATTGCATGGAAGACGCCGACTCAAAGTTCGCGAAAAAAGTCAATGAAGGCGATATTATTGTCGCGGGCGAGAATTTTGGATGCGGATCGAGCAGAGAACACGCAGCTATTGCCATAAAGGGGGCAGGGGTTTCCTGTGTGATCGCGAAAAGTTTTGCCAGGATATTTTACAGGAACGCGATCAACATAGGACTACCGATATTTACCAGCCCTGAAGCGGTGAAAAGCCTGAAAAATGGTGATACGGCGGAAGTGAACGCGGCGAAAGGGCAGATCACCAAGGCCGGCAGGAAGAAGGTTTACGTGGCTGAAGTATTTCCCAGATTTATAAAAG
>JBHIBX010000196.1:0-3012 GCA_046759285.1 Candidatus Omnitrophota bacterium | reverse complement strand
CGCTTGATGATAAAAAGACATTTGATCTTCTGTCGGGAGCGGAAACCGCTGGTGTGTTCCAGCTTGAATCAGGCGGCATGAGGGACCTTCTGCGGAAAATAAGGCCTGAGAAATTCGAGGACCTCATCGCTATTTTAGCGCTTTATCGTCCCGGTCCGATGGGGAGCGGTATGCTGGATGAGTTCATCAAAAGGAAACAGGGCGAGATACAAGTCAAGTATGACCACCCGGCACTCGAACCGATCCTGAGAGAGACTTACGGCATTATCGTTTTCCAGGAACAGGTCATGCAGATCGTTTCGACACTGGCGGGTTTCAGCATGGCAGAAGCCGATAATGTCCGTAAGGTCATGTCGAAGAAGATCCCCGAAGCCATGACAAAGCTGAAAGAGAAGTTTCTGAAAGGAGCTGGCGAGAACAATATCGATTCTTTGACAGCCGAGAAGATATTTGACCTCATAGCTTATTTTGCCGGTTACGGGTTCAATAAATCACACAGCGCGGCGTATGCCATGATAAGTTACAGGACCGCCTATCTTAAGGCGAATTATCCCGTTGAATTCATGACGGCACTTCTCACGAGTGAGAAGAACAATTCCGATAAGCTCGCCGACTATATAGCGGAATCGATAAGAATGGGCATAGAAATACTTCCCCCGGATGCAAATGAAAGCTTTAAGAACTTTACAGTTGTAGGTGACGATATAAGGTTTGGCCTCTCGGCGGTTAAAAACGTCGGAATGACCGCAGCCGAACACATTATCTCAACAAGGCACGAGCATGAGGAATTCGAGTCACTCTTCGACTTTGCGGAGAAGATCGATTCCAGGATGGCGAACAGGAAGGTCGTCGAGAGCCTGATCAAGTGCGGTGCTTTTGATTCTACCGGCATACGCAGGTCCCAGGCCATGGCCATTTTGGACAAGGTCCTGGAGATGGCCGGCAAAACCCAGAAAGACAGGCGCAACGGGCAACTTTCGTTCTTTGACGATATACATGAAGATGACAGTTTCAAAGGTGCTTTTCAGGAGATCCCGGACATAGAAGAGTGGCCCGAACATGAACTCCTTGCGAACGAAAAAGAGATGCTGGGGTTTTACATTACCAAGCACCCGTTGGCAAGGTACGAAAGGCTCTTGAACGCGTATTCAACGTGCAATGTTTCGCAGCTTGCGAATCTTTCCGACGGACAGGAAGTCCTTATAGGCGGGATCATAAAGAAAGTGCGGACTACTGTAACGCGGAAAAAAGGCGAGAAGATGGCCATCGTCACCCTGGAAGACCTTAATAATTTTGTCGGAGTCCTGGTCTTTCCCACAGCATACCGAAAGGCGCCGGACCTGATAAAAGAGGACAGCATGGTCTATGTGCGAGGGCGGCTGAACCTTCGAGAAGAGGAACCAAAAATAGTAGCGGAGGATGTTATACCGCTTGAGAGGGTCAAAGAGACGTTTACAAAATCAGTCCTCATTAAAATGCCTACAACAGGTCTTGAAGAAAAGACCATGGAGCGGGTAAAAACTGTGATCAAAAAACACAAGGGGAAGATCCCTGTTTTTGTGGACCTCGTCTCGCCGGAAGGCAGAAAAATAAGGCTTTCCACTGAGAACGACTTAAGCGTTTATCCGACTGACGAGCTCGTAGGGGAGATGGAAGAGGTAGTAGGCACTGGGAATATCAAGTTTATAACCAAGTAGGCATTGACATAGGACGTAACCCGTGCTATCATAACCACTTATCAAGTGAAGCCCAAACTTAGCGAACGTGAGTGAAGCTAAGTTTGATGGCTGAACTTGATCCTGAGCGACACCGAGCAAGTGAGCGTAGCGAACGCGTCGAGGTGGAGTCGAAGGATCTGAATAAAGAATAGACCCCTCGACAAGCTCGGGGTTTAATTCGCACCTATAACTTATGTCACTTTGCTCCATAAGTTATGTGCTCATTAAAGAAAGGGGAGATAAATGACGAAAAAAGACATTATCATGAAGATCTCGGATGATACGGGATTGAAGCAGATCGACGTGAAAGAAGTCGTGCAGCGGACCTTTGATATTGTTATCAACAGCCTGCAAAAGGGCCAGACCGTGGAGCTGAGGAATTTCGGTATCTTCAAGGTCAAGACCCGCAAGGGAAGAATGGGCCGGAATCCAAGAACCGGCGACAACGTCTCCATACCCGATAAAAAAGTAGTGTCTTTTAAACCGGGCATGAAGATGAAGGTAGATGTAGAAAGAAGCGCTTAATCTTAAACAACAAAGGATAGTCGTGGGTTTCACGCCTAAATATAAAGCGCTGAGGGGGATGCCCGATATTCTTCCTGAAGATGCCGCCGTCATGCGCTGGGTAGAAGACAAGGCCCGTGAGGCATTTGCCATGTTTGGCTACCTTGAAATAAGGACACCTCTACTTGAAGAATCGGAGGTGTTTACCCGCAGCATAGGTGAAGACACTGATATAATCGAAAAAGAGATGTACTCCTTCACTGACAGGGGCGGGAAAAAGGTATCACTCCGGCCCGAGGCCACCGCCTCGATCATTCGCGCATATATAGAGCACACTTTGCACGCCGAAAAGGACATTGTCAAATTGTTCTACATCGGTCCCATGTTCAGGGGCGAACGGCCGCAAAAGGGGCGCCAAAGGCAGTTTCATCAGATAGGCGCCGAGATCATCGGCAGCTCAAATCCGTATCTTGACGCGGAGCTTATCCTTAACCTTCAGAGTCTGCTTAAGAATATCAAGATCAATGGCTTTGAGATACTCATTAACTCACTGGGTTGCATTTCCGACCGCTCTTCTTACAAAAAAGCGCTCGGCGATTACCTGGCTAAAAGAAGCGATAAGTTATGCGAGGACTGCGTGCGGCGGACGAAGACCAACGTCCTGCGTGTTCTTGACTGTAAACGTGAAGCATGCAAGGAAGTCGTGAAAAAAGCGCCGTGCGTCCTTGATCATCTCTGCGAGAAGTGTAAGAAAGATCCCCGGGATGGTTCTGCTGTAGTTGTTGAGTGT
>JBHIBX010000195.1:0-3033 GCA_046759285.1 Candidatus Omnitrophota bacterium | reverse complement strand
ACAGGCACACTACGACCATTGCTATTATCTTAAGCCATGTCCTGTGTCTGTTTTTGTAACTACTCATCTTTTTCACCAGTTTCTTTTGAACCGGGTTATCACTACTTCGTAGGCTTAACCCGGTTCAATCCGTGCTTGTTTCCTGAACCAGTTTTCAGAACTTCGTTCGATGAAACCGGTTCAACCAGGTTCGAGTTTTTTTGCCTGGGGAGCTGAATTATCCTATTAGGGGGAGGACAATTCAGCTCCTTGTTCCAGGCATATAAAAAAACCCGATTACCTAGAATTCCAGGTAATCGGGCTATCTAACTATAATAAAGTAAGTTAATACTTTTGTTGTTTTCTAGACCCCTAATTTTGCGCCCCTATGTCACCATAGGTTTGCCTTTATTCTAGAATTGCATCTATTGTATCAAAATTAGAGTGTTAGGTCAAGATAAAGGTGGATATCTTTTGTATTCTTAACGGAGCGTAAGTCCTTGTGATTATTGGGGATAGGATAATTGAACCGGGTTATCACTACTTCGTAGGCTTAACCCGGTTCAAGTGTAAAAAGGTTTTTGGTGGGGTTATGCTACAAATGGAATTATTTTTTCAATGTTACTACGGCTTTGTCGTTATTGTTCGTAGCAAAGACCATCCTGCAGGGACATGCTGTTGCGCATGTTGTCCCGTAGGTATATTGTATGTCAATGCCTTCAGCTGCCAGTTTTTCTGAGACGATCTTTAAAGCGCCCGGTTTGTTTTCGAGTTCGACTATGACTATTTCATATTCTTCAGAGGCGTCATAGCCTTTTTCTTTTAATATGTCCAGCGCTCTGCGGTTTTCATCCGTAAGAAGCATTATTCTAGCGGTAATAGTGTCTGGTTCGACGTATCCCGCTATTCCCTCGATGTTTATACCGTGTTCCGCTATCGATTTTGTGATGTCGGCCAGGATCCCTACCTTGTTTGTGGCCGTCACCGTGATTTCTCTGCCGAGACTTACGTTCTTGATCATTTCTCCCCTCCTTTTTGATGTCGTTTCTGAAATCGAAGCTTTATATGACCGAGAGTGCGATGCCCAGGGCTACGGTCAACGCCTGTCCTAAAAAGCCCCAGGCGCGTTGGGCATTTACCCTTCCTCTAAACTCGCTCGCGATCAAGCTCATGCTGGTAAGATGAATTATTCTCTCGGCGTTTTCCTCGGCCTTCAGAGTGGATACCGGCATGAATTTATACTTGTTTGACTTGATCTCCAATGCCTCAAAAACAGCTAAAAGATCTTCAGCTTCCCATTTTTTGAGGTTTATCTTTTCATATGCAATCTCAAATACGCCCGACTCTTTCAGATATTTTGATTTTCTATTTTTAAGAAGCTCGGTATATGTTCCGATGGTAAGATTCTTGGCTACGCTTTCTTCGTAGGTCTCGGCGGGGACGTTGTGGAACATAACGACCATCTTGAGAGCATTCGCGTCGTCAAGGTCTTCGAAGCTCATGTATTCCATTTCCCCGACTTTATAGCCGTGGAGATGCCTTGTAGTAGCGCATCCGGACAAAGCCAGAGACGCGCACAAGATCATGGCAAGGATATGACAAGTCTTCAGAGGTCCTCCTTTAATCCAAATAGCTCCAGCTCCTATTCAGGCTTATATATCTCAGGCTCCATCGCACCTGTCGCCCAATATTCTATCATACTAGGCGTGGCTTTTATAACTACATAATCGGGGTCTTCGGGATCCTTAAAAAATTGTGCCAATAGATCGTCCCAGCATTTCTTCTTTGTCTCCAGATCTGTCAAAACTTCAGCTGTGGCGATGACGTTTATATAAGGAAGCATCCAGTTTTTCGGGTCTGCCCCGAAAGCAATATGGACATTGTTGTTTTTCTTGATCTGGCCTATCTTTCTTGACGAGGCAAAAGTCGGGGCATAGATGGTCAGATCCCCCTCCGGGTGCATCGCCATATAGCGGACCCACGGGTTTCCATCTTTTATAGTTGCCACAGATCCAATCGGATAATTCTTCATTACTTCAAATATTTTGCTTTTTAACTCCTCTTTTTGCATGTTTGGCCTCCTTCTCTACTTTTCCAGAACGTTTTCCAGTTCTTCTAAGCTTGTAACGGGTAAGTCGCATACATAGTCCGTGCACACATAAACCGTTGTCTTATTGTTTTCCTGCGGCCAGTCTTTCAGGTCGGGTATGATCGATGTGGCCTTTTCGGCTTTCACTTTTTCCGTCGGGCGAAATATCACGACCTTGTTAGGGATGTATTTTTTATATATCATCCTGATCATGTTTTTTGTGTCCTCCGAATCCTCTTCACCGACAATCACGATCTCTCTTGAAGGACCCAAAACAAAATCCAGTGAGATCAGCGTTTGGAAGTACCCGCTCGGCATCTGTCTTATTGCGCCTGAGAAGGCGTTAAGAAGTTCTTCCAGCTTTTTGTCAAAACTGCCTTCAGTGGTTATTTTGCTCAAACGGATAAGATCCAGAGCCGCGAAGGAGTTTCCCGAGGGGATGGCCCCGTCGTAAACATCTTTGTGTCTGATTATCAGCTTTTCAGAGCCATCGGCCGTAAAAAAGAACCCGCCCTCTTTCTCATCCCAAAAGAAATCCAGCATTTGTCTTGTCAATTTTACAGCGTATTCCAGGTATTTTAAATCAAATGTGGCTTCATATAGGTCAATAAGGCCGTTGATGAGGAAGGCATAATCATCGAGCATGCCGTTTATGGCTGCTTCTCCTTCGCGCCACCTGTGAAGGAGTCTTCCGTTTTTATCCATAAGATTTGCAAGGATGAAGTCTGCGGCTTTTTTGGCTGCGTCGGTATATTCAGGCTCATCAAGGACTCTTCCGCCAAAGGCAAGGCTGGATATCATAAGAGAGTTCCAGTCGGTCAGTATCTTGTCGTCGAGATGGGGACGAGGCCTTTTATTGCGTTCCGCAAGCAGTTTCGCCCGGGACTCTTCGAGGATTTTGTCGATCTCAGGTTTGCTTTTGTTGAATCGCCGGGCAATGTCATCCAGGCTACGGGCGATGTATA
>JBHIBX010000194.1:0-3035 GCA_046759285.1 Candidatus Omnitrophota bacterium | reverse complement strand
GATAATGAGGTGATCGCGCTCAGGGCAAGCGGGGTCAGCCTCTATAAAGTAGCTCTTCCAGTTGTGATCTGCGGTTTTATCATAAGTCTTTTGTGCGTCCCCTTGAACGACAAGATACTTCCGCAATCTGAATTTGTCGCCAGGAAATTATTAAAGCAGCTCGGCATAAAACATCCCGCGGCCCTGTTGGAACCGGGAGTCTTCGTCAAGGGATTCAAGGATTACGTTATTTTTATTCACGGGATCGACGGGAATAAACTTGAAAATATAAGGATTTACCAGCCCAGGAAAGACGGGCCTACGCGGACGATTGTGGCCAACAACGGCGAGATCATCCCCATGCCGAATAAAAACAGCGTTAAACTTAAACTTAACGACGGCACAGCGGATGAGATCGTCCCGGAAAACCCGGATGAGTTTTATAAGCTTTCTTTTCAGGAATATTACATGACGCTCAACCTGGATAAGGCCGTGGACGTTCAAAATATCCAAAAGAAGGCGAGGGAAAAGAATATCAGGGAACTATTAAGCGATATGCATTCTTTAGAGAAGGATGACATTAACGTCATCCCGCTCCGTATTGAACTGCATAAAAAGCTCGCGTTAGCATTCTCCAACTTGATATTTATTTTGGTCGGCATCCCTCTGGCGATAACGACTCACCGCCGGGAAAAGTTTATAGGGTTCAGCATGGCAATGGGCATATTTCTTCTATACTGGGCAATAATGCTCGGTGGTATAGCTTTTGCCATACGCGCGATCGTGCCTCCGTGGGTGGGCGTCTGGTCCGCCAATATATTACTTGCGTGCCTGGCGCTGTTTTTATTTATGCGTGTCGCGAAGAAATAGACGAAAAATGAGAATACTCGAAAAGTACATCATAAGAGATTTTATAGGGGCGCTACTCTTCTGCATAGTGCTCCTTATGGTCCTCGGAGTGATAGGGGATATTCTTGGCTTTTTGGATGATATTTTTAAAAAGAACATACCTCTTGCGAGCATACTCAGGTTTTATTTTTATTTCGCCCCGTTCGCTTTTGTCAACATGGTCCCGTTCGCGGCCCTTCTAAGTTCGGTATACGTTTTTAACAACTTGAGCAAGAACCAGGAAGTCACCGCCGTTATCACCAGCGGCCTGAGTCTCTGGAAGCTTCTGCGGCCGGTCATTCTGGTTACGTTTGTGCTCTGCCTTGCCACTTTTATTGTGAACGACAGGTTTGTCCCCCAGAGCATGGAGAAAGCTAACAGGATAAGGCAGGAAGAACTTGAAAGTCCCGACGAAAAGGCAAAAAGGGCGATCCAGAACATCGCTTTATACGGGAGGGGAGACCAGATAATTTTTGCAAAGGCCTATCTCCCCGATACCAAAACGCTCGAGAACGTCATTATCCATAAACAGGACAAAGACCGCATAGTCAAAAAGAAGATCAGCGCCCGTTTGGCGAAATGGCGAAACGGGGGCTACTGGTTCGGCACGGACGTTTTAGTTTTCAACGTCGATCCTTTAGGGAACTTTGTCGGGGAGCCTGAGGTCTATCAAAACAGGAAACTGCCTATCAGCGAGACCCCGGAGGATTTCGTCAAGAATCAATGGGACCCCCGGCTTATGAGTTATGGTCAGCTCAGAAAGCACATAAAAATTTTCAGTGGAAGTTCACCCAAGGCTGTAAGGCGGCTTCTGGTCGACCTCAATTATAAATTGTCTTTTCCGTTCGCTGCTATAGCCATAGTCATGATCGGAGTTCCTTTCAGCATAACAAGCGGACGCGCGAATGCCCTTATCGGGATGGCTAAGGGTATCGGCGTGGCGATGCTTTACTTGCCGGTGATGGCCGTATGCCTGGCCCTCGGAAAAGGCGGTACGCTTCCTCCTGCCATTTCCGCCTGGCTCAGCAACGTCCTGTTTATCCTCATCGGAGCCCGCCTTATCGCTCGCAAGAGTTAGTGTCATAATGTTCTCGCGATCGTAAACCCGCGAACCTCCTGCGCTCCCGCACGCAAGAGTTCTGCGGCGCAGGCTTCAAGAGTCGCCCCTGTTGTCATGACATCATCCACAAGCATTATGGATTTTCCAACGACCGGAGAGGGGCGAGGCACGGAAAAAGAGCCGCGGAGATTTTTTATTCTACTGTTCTTTGAGAGCCCGATCTGCGGATGGGTGTTTCTTGTTTTGATCAAATTGTTCATGGAAAAGGGCACGCATGTCAGGTCCGAAAGGGCCTTCGCCAAAAGTTCAGACTGATTATATCCCCGGGCAAGGCGGCGGGCCAGGTGGATCGGTACCGGCACGATAAGGTCAGCATTTATATGCGAAATTGTGCTTTCATCAAGAAAATGCCTGGTCAGCTCGCCGAAGAAATTGATTATTTGTTTCTGTCCCGAATACTTGAATTTCTTTATACATTCTTTAACAGCCCCGTTATATGGCAGACATGACCATATTTCGGGAAGATGTCTGGATGATATAACAGGAAGCGTTCTCTCCAAGAGAAGCTCTTCTTTGCAAAGTTCGCATATCGGCAAAGGGTAAGCAGCAGGATGCGCCTTGCAAATGGAGCACCTAAAAGGAAATATAATATTAATACCAGTTTGAAGAGCCCGACTTATTCTCATTTTACCAACCTATAACCTAAAACCTAACACCTGTATTAAAGACAACTTTTTTCGTCTTTTTCTTTCAACTTTTTTTAAATTAGCGTATAATATGGCTGGGAGGTACTTATGGATAAGGAAAAGATGATAAATCCTTCTATGTTTTTCCTCAGGCTTATAATAGGGACGATTTTTATCGCCCACGGCGCTCAGAAATTATTCGGGATGTTCGGCGGGATCGGGATCGAAGGGACGGCGAAGATGGTAGAAGGGCTCGGGTTTCCCAATCCCCTCGTAGTTGCGCTGATCTGGGCCTGCTGGGGTCTTGCCATCTGGTGGCTTTGGTTTAGGGCTGGTGCTGAGACCCTAGTCAAGTATCGTGCCGCCTTTCATCCGACATGGTTCTCTACAGCAGCGCGAGTACGTGTGTTGGGCCCAGCTCT
>JBHIBX010000193.1:0-3036 GCA_046759285.1 Candidatus Omnitrophota bacterium | reverse complement strand
AGATCCGTGATATCCTCACCAAGGACGACAACCCTGCCGGAATCAGCTTTCAGGCTACCGATCATGTGGCGAAGAAGAGTGCTTTTCCCGCAGCCCGAACCGCCCATGATGACGAATATCTCACCCTTATGGACCTTGAGATCGACCCCGTTAAGTACCGTCCTGTCGCCGAAACGCTTAACCAGGTCCTTGACCTCTATAATAACTTCTTCTTTTTCCAGGTCTTTTCTTTTCTTTGTCCGCTTCTTGGGGTCTTCCTCGGACGATCCCCAGCTCCAGGCCCAGGGTTTGTGGCCGAGTATTTCTTTTTCCTTTTTGCTGTGTTCCGGTTCAGTCATTTTTTACTTTCTAAACGTGTGCGAAATAGAATAGTTGCGTCAATATGCAGTCCACTAGAATTATCAGTATAAAACATATCACGACGCTGCGCGTCGTCGACTTACCCACCCCTTCAGCGCCTCCTCTGGTAGTAAGTCCCACGTGACAGGAGATCATGGAGATAACCATTGCAAATCCCACGCTCTTGACAAGACCTGTCCATATATCCTTCCAGGTCAAAAAGTCGAAAGTAAACCTCCAGTATCTGTGCACATTTAGATCCAGCTGAAAGATGCCGACAAGCAGACCCCCGAGAACTCCTACGATGTCGCTCATGACGGTCAGGCATGGGAGCATTATAAGAAGGGCCAGAAAACGCGGAACGACGAGGAATCTTACCGGATCCAGAGCCATTACCTCAAGCGCTTCGATCTGCTCGGAAACCTTCATGGTGCCAAGCTCCGCGGTGATAGCCGAGCCTACTCTTCCGGTAACGACCAAAGCTGTAAAAACCGGACCAAGTTCCCTGGCCATGGCTATACTTACCATGGGGGCCACGTAAATGACGGCTCCGAAATCCGCGAGCTGATATGCGCTCTGCATGGCGATAACAACACCTGTAAAGAGGGAAACGAAAAACACTATGAGTACTGACTGAGTCCCGGCAAACACCATCTGCTGAAAGATGCTCTCGCGACTTGCCATCTTACCCCTGCCCGGGCCCGTCACTATCAAGGAGGCGGTATTAAAAAGGAGCGTCAGGACCTCTGCTATCTGCCGCCACAGTTTTATTGCGCCTTTTCCTATTTTTTCTATCGGGTTTTCCATGTCTTCTGTTGTCATGCCCGCGTAGCTTGTCCCCGCGAAAGCGGGGACGGGAATCTATTTAAAAAGAATTCAACGCCTCTTCCTCTTCCGCCTTGATATCGAAGAGTTTATTAAGCTTTGTGATCTCAAAAAGCCCCATGACCTTGGATGAAAGATTGGTCAGCTTTATTTTGCCGCCGTAGGCGCGCAGATTTTTAAAGATCTCGACGAGTGTGGCGAGGCCGGAGCTGTCAACATAGCTGACGTCCTTAAGATTGACCACGACCTTGTCCTTCTTTTCTTTTATGAGGTTATCGAAGGACTTTTTGATCTCCGGGGAGGTGTTAACGTCGATATCGCCGACTATCCGAAAAATCGATATACCCTCCTTCTCCTGCATGTTTATCTGCATATCTTCCCCCTTTATAAATTTTCGGCAGACAGGCGTTTTTTCATAACGACCTTCCTGCCACCATTTTCGTACTCCACTTCGTCCATTAGGTGATTTATCAGATACACCCCGCGCCCTCCCTCTTTAAGCAGGTTCTCGTCAAGCGTGGGGTCCGGGAGGCTTTTGGGATCGAACCCGTCCCCTTCATCCTCCACGGTTATTATTATCATCTCTCGTGTCACTTCGGTCTCTATTCTTACAACTTTGTCGGGATCGTTCTTATTGCCGTGTATCATCGCGTTGCGAAGCGCTTCTACAAACCCGACGTGAATGTCGAAAATAATGTCTTCATCAATTCCTTTTTCGCGCAGGAAATTGATGAATTTCTTGCTTACGTCTTTGAGGAGCTGGCTGTCATTCGCTATTTCTGTTTTCATTATGCCCGGTTTATCCCTCTCTGTATACGCCCATCTGTCTGTATTTTTCATAACGAGCCTCAAGCAGTTTATCTGTTGATAATCCCAAAAGAACCTTAAGATTTTCTTCTATCGTCTTTTTTATTTCTTCCGCCGTTCCCTTGGGGTCCCTGTGGGCGCCCCCAAGCGGTTCGGGTATTATTCCGTCGATCACTCCCAGGCTGGCGAGTTCTTTTGCGGTGAGTTTCAGGGATTCGGCCGCGTTCGAGGCCCTTGAACGCTCCTTCCAGAGAATCGCCGCGCATCCTTCCGGAGAGATCACAGAATAATACGCGTTTTCGAGGACAAACACCCTGTCCCCTAAACCTATTCCTAATGCCCCACCTGAACCGCCTTCACCTATGACGATGACGATTATGGGGACCTTAAGTCCTGCCATCTCGCGCAGGTTATACGCGATGGCTTCCGCTTGCCCGCGCTCTTCCGCGCCTATCCCCGGGTAAGCGCCGGGGGTGTCGACAAGACATACAATGGGGAGCTTGAATTTTTCAGCCAGGTACATTATGCGCATGGCTTTTCGGTATCCCTCGGGATGAGCGCACCCGAAATTCCTTTCCAGGTTCTCATTTGTATCGCGTCCCTTCTGGTGGCCCACGACCATCAGCTTCTGTCCGTTGAGTTTTGCAAGACCTGTAAGCAGGGCCTTGTCATCCCCAAAATGGCGGTCGCCGTGGATCTCCATAAAGTCTTCCATGATCATGCTGATATAGTCAAGCGTGTAGGGTCTGTCGGGGTGGCGCGAGAGCTGGACCCTCTGCCAGGATGTGAGGTTGCCGAAAACCTCCTTTTTGAGCTTTTCGAGCCTGTTCGTCAGGGTTTCGATCTCGCCGGAAAGATCGATGTCCTCCTTGTTTGTGAACTTCTGGAGTTCTTCGATCTTGCTTTCCAGCTCGATGATAGGTTTTTCAAAATCTAAAATGATAGCCATATTCAGTCGACGATCTCTACTTCCGTTCCACTTGGTACGATATCGTAAAGCTCTATAACGTCACCGTTGCGCATCCTCACGCAACCCTGGGTTATCTGCTTGCCGATAGTTCTTTC
>JBHIBX010000192.1:0-3042 GCA_046759285.1 Candidatus Omnitrophota bacterium | reverse complement strand
AAAAGAAAAGTCTGTTAAATTTCCTCGCTTCGCGCTTTGTAAAAGATAAGGTTTTGAACTTGCTTTCCTGGGCCTTCCATTCGCTTTCGGAGAACATAAAAAGACATTCATCCAGACCCCGCGTAACATACATCTTTTCTATGCACATTTCCTGGATAACATCGCGGAATTTTGAAGGGATTATTACCCGTCCTTTTTTATCTATGGTATGTGAATATTCTCCGTAGAACACTCCACTTTCCTCCATTTTAAACCACTATACACAAAAAGAGAGTATACACAATATATATTTATTTGTCAAATGCACAAAAATGTGACATTTTAAATAATTTTTAAAAGTCTACACTATGTAGAGAAAACATTCTTTTTAAGCACACAATATTGTGGTTAAAAAAAATTGAATTTTTTTAGGATTTGTTTTGTTTTTTGGCGGGGCGGGCTCTTACCAATAGAGCCTTTCAAACGTTTCTGAATACCTCTTTATCCATTCCCTGGACGCTTCCTGTAAAGAGATCTCCCTGCCCAGTTGAAGCGACCTGAGTACGCGGTATTCTTCTATTAAATAGATCTGCTCGATGAGTTTGACTTTGAAGGCGTCTGAATATGTCAGGAATGAGACGCCGATCCTGTATAGTCCCGAAGCGGCGTCCTTATTGCAATGCACAACCCTTGCTTTTATCTTGAATACCTTTTCATACAAGGGCATCTGGATCTTTATATGCGTGCCGGGGGCGACATCTTCTTTTGATGTAAAAAGCAGTCCTCCCTCGCTTACATTTATTGTCTCCGTTCTCTCAGGCTCCTCATCGTATACCTGGAACTCAAGGGGATTAACGAGAAGATGCCTTATAAAACGTCTTCTTTCACGACCTTGTATTTCTTTTTCTTTATCGACCACGATGTAAAACCTGGGCTTATTAAAGCATGTTCGCTTCGCTGAGATCTTTCTCCAGTTTTTCAACCGCTTCCTTAAGTTTTGGAAAAAGCTTAACGTTGATGTTTACGCCTTTACCGGTAGGAACTTTTTCGCCTCCCTGCGGCGGTTGGGTCCAGATACGGATATCTATGACATCATTGCCCTGGTATTCAGATATCCGAAATTTCACGTCCTGGTATTTGTTTTTTTCAAACACTGCGACGTCTTTTTCCATATGTTCCTCCTTGTTCAACCTAATGTATTATAATAATATAACAATTCAGCAAAAAATGCAAATTAATATTAATATTATTACTAATCCATGACTTTCTTGCTGAATATTTTCAAGAAACAAAATATGACAAGCATAAGAATACAGCCCCCGGACAATATGAAAAATACCCACCCCAATGTCGTCATACAGGCTTCCCCCTTATCCTCCTTTTTTGCCAGGCGATCTTGACCATAATTGCAAGCACGAGAAAAAGCAGCAGGAGCCCCACTCTTGTCGCCAGAATATAGGGGCTGTTTTCAGCCGACACATTATCCATGCGTATTATCGGCAGCCAGTCCTGAAAGAACCACGCGGAAAGAACTACTAGAAGAAATACCGGCGTTATGTACTTTATTATATATTTGTAGATACCGGGGATCTTCATGTCGGCGCCATGGTGCACCTCTTCCCATGCCTTCTCGATCCCGAATATCCATCCGAAGAGGATCACTTCGATAGTAGCAAAAAGCACCAGGCAAAACGTGCCGCCCCAGAAGTCCAGCTCATCCACTACTCCTTTTGAAAGGAAAAATATTACGGCGTTGCAAAGGGTAAAGGTCACGATCCCAAAAAGGGCAACAGCCTTCCGCCGCGATATATCGAATTCATCCTCAAGAAACGCTATAGCTGGCTGGGCAAGAGAAACCGAAGATGTCACGCCCGCCAAAAATAAAAGTCCGAACCATAAAAATCCAAAAACTTCAGAGAAAGGCATGTGAGTGAAAATAAGAGGCATCGTGACAAACCCCAGGTTGAAAGCCCCTGAGTTGGCGATCGTCCCTATCGCCAGAGGACCGAAAAACATAAACGCGGCAGGGATGACAATGCTCCCGCCAAGAACGACTTCTGCCGTTTCATTCATCCCGACCGCGGTCAACCCGGAAAGCGTCACATCATCACCCTTCGTAAGGTAACTGGCATACGTTAATATAACGCCTATACCCACACTCAGAGTAAAAAATATCTGGCCTGTCGCGGCAAGCCATACCTTAGCCTCTTTGAGGCGCGAAAAATCCGGATTCCATAAATAACCCAGACCGTTGGCCACGCTCCAGGCCGGCTTGGCCGGATCCGGAGAACCCAGTGTAAGGACCCGTATCGCAAGGATAATAGCGAATATGAACAGGACCGGCATCGCGAACTTGCAAAATCTTTCTATCCCTCCGCGGATACCGTAATAAAGGACGGTCATATTAAGAAAAAAAGTGATCAGGAAAAACGTGTATGCCGGGGCTATACTCGAAAAATACTGATTTTTCGTCAGCCCCTGGAAGGCGGAAAGAAATGCCTCCATGGATGAACGGTCAGAAAGGCCGGAGTATTTCCCCGTAAGCGAGAAAAAGCTGTAGGCAAGCGTCCATGATTCGATGTAGGTATAATAGATCATGATCACAAGCGGACCAAATATGCCGATAACCCCGAAATACTTGATAAAACGGTTCTTTTCCCACAGACTATGGAAGACACCCGGAGCCGTAGAATGCTCGAACCCTCCGCCGTAGCGGCCTATGGACCATTCAACCCACATCAGGGGAATTCCCACAAGCAAAAGCGCGACAAAATACGGGATCATGAACGCGCCGCCGCCGTTCTTCGCCGCTTGCACCGGAAAACGCAGGAAGTTGCCAAGGCCGACAGCCGATCCGGCAACCGCCATGATTATACCGAGCCGCGACCCCCATGTATCGCGTATTTTCTTCATTCCTCTTCTACTTTTCTACGCAGTTTTTTCTTCTCCGCGCGTTTCTTTTTGTTGGCGAGCATCTTCTCTTTCGCCCTTTTCGACCTCTTGCGCTTCTGTCTGCGTATTTTTTCTATGAGCTTTCTTTTTTCGGCAGCCCTTCCAAGAACC
>JBHIBX010000191.1:0-3065 GCA_046759285.1 Candidatus Omnitrophota bacterium | reverse complement strand
ATAAGAAGATCCGATTTTTGCGCCACGTAGCACAGATCTTCATCCAGGGCCCCGCTCTCTTTGGCGAGAGAGGCCGATTTATCCGCATCTTTATCATTTAAGAGGATGGACTTCCCCTCTACAACGCCCTTACTGATCATTCCCCGTACCAGGGCGCTGCCCATATTTCCGCAGCCTATGACACCGATTTTGAGGTCTAACATAATGCTCCTTAATTATAATTAACTGTTAAAATTAACATAATTTAGCCCCAATGTCAAATAATAGAAATGGTAGCCGGGGTTTCAATCCCGGGAAATCAAAAGTACCGGTCCAGGAACGCCAGGACCCGGCCGAAGCCTCTTTTTATAAGGCTCCCGGAGCGCCGCTCCCTGAGTTTCTCCTCCCGGAGACAGTCCAGTATACCTATATTCCCGAGGTATCTCATCCTTTCGGGCGGCAACTCTTCGAACGGCTTTACAAGAAAGGTTCCTATTTCGGTGGGACAGTTGAAAGATTCTTCGAGGGCTTCGACTATATTGTCGATCATCGCACCTCTGCCTGTTACGACGACCCTGCGGACCTTGTTCCAGCCGGGCAAAGAGATCACCTGCGAAACCAGGCTGCCCATATAGCCCCTGTCAACATTTTCATCTCTTGAGATAAGTTTCTCGACCCCCGCCGGAAAGACCCTGCAGCTCCTTAAGATGCCGTTATGAAAGATCAATGCTTCGGTAGTGTCAGCGCCTACGACAAGCAAAATAACGCCCTCTTCCTTGTCTTCCTCTTCTAATATCCTGTAAGACGCAGCCAGGCCCGAAAACACGAATCCGGAGGGAACATACCCTGCCATGCTTATGCACTTTGCGACGTTCTTTATCGGCGAGGATTTCATCGTAATGATGTTCATCCTGGCACTCAACTTTACGCCTTCCAGATTTAGCGGGTTTTTTACGGAGCTTTCCCCGTCTATAGAAAATCCATCCACAAGATAATGCAGCGCTTCTCTATCGAGCGGCATCTTCACGGTAGAACCTATCTCGATGCACTTCCTGATATCGTCCTCGTTGATCTGGCGGCCATACCTGGAAAGCAGCAGAACACCCTGGGATGAGGTGACATCGACAGAAGCAGAGCTTATCCCGGTATATACATCTGAAAAACTCCTGCCTGATCTTTCTTTCAGATTTTCCAGCACGCGGGATATGGAATCTGTCGCGGCGGTAGCATCTGTAACTACCCCTTCACGCATCCCCCTTGAGCTCAGGTGGCTGAACCCTTCAAGTAAATAGTCGCCGCTCTTCATCCAGCGGGCTGCGACAGCCGTGATCTCATCTGTTCCTGAATTTAAAATCGCTATTGACTTACTCATCTTCTCTTCGGAGAAATAACCGCTTCCTCAAACCTCAAATCGATATACTCTATGTCTTCAATGTTCACATCCGGGTCTTTCAGTATCTCTTTGAGTTTTTTTATCTTTTGCGTAAAATTGTCTTTGCCCATCTTTACCGTAACGTCAAGAACGACGAGCTGAACGTTGTTCCTGTCTGATACATTGACGTATTTGGCGGGGTACTTGCCCGTGATCCGCTTTTTTCGCAACTCTTTAAGGATCGTCAAAGCTTTATCCAGCATCGCATTGTCGATCTTCCTGCCTGCAGGCGGCGCTGAAAAAAAGAATCTGATCCCTTCTATCTCCACAAGGCCCTCCGTATTCCCCTTCCTGCCCAATACCACGCCTTCTTTGTCAATTACCAGGCCCCCTGCGGTGTTTATGAACGCAATGGGTTCTCTCGGGTTAACGTCTATTTCAAGCCTGTCCGGCATGACCCTCCTCACTATCACCGTTTCCAGGCGCGGCGATTCCTTCTTTATCATTTTCGCTACTTCTCCGGGGTCTACCTCAAATATGTTCCGGCCCATATAAGACTTTTTCAGCTTGCTTTCACCGCCCCAAAAAGAGCCTCTTCCGTGCTCACTCACTACTATCTCATTGATAGAAAAAAACCGGCTATTACGAAAGAAATACCAGGCGCCGTAAAAGGCTCCTCCTATCAGAACAGCGCAAAGAAGCGCTATCAAAACTATTCTACTGGCCAAAAGCTTTCCTAAAAAATTTCCGATGTTTTGCTCTCTTTTTTTTCTTGCCATTATCTCTCCCTTCCAATCGCGCCGCGCAATATCTCGACGCACAATTGCTGGAAATCCAAACCGGACGCCTTAGCCGCCATAGGAAGCAAGCTTCTCTCGGTAAGGCCCGGAATGGTATTGACCTCCAGAACAAAGATCTCTCCTTCGCTAGACAGTCTCATGTCGACCCTGGAAAATTCCTCGCAGCCCAGAGCCCTGTGCGCTCTTAAGGCCGCCTCCTGTGCGCTATCCGATGCCTCCCGGCTGATCTCGGCAGGGACAACATATCTGGTCTTCTCAGATTGGTATTTAGCGTCGAAATCGTAACAGCCTCCCGCAGGAATGATCTCTACAACAGGCAAAGCACGGCCGTCTATTATGCCAACCGTTATTTCCCTGCCTTCTATAAATCTTTCTATAATAATGTCTTCTCCGTAAAACGAGGCTTTTTCTATCGCCTTGTCGAGCTCGTCCCTTGAAGAAACTACCGAAAGCCCAATACTTGACCCTTCACTGCGCGGCTTGACAACACAGGGGATCCAAACTTCTTCGCGGGTAATTTCCTCGAAGCTCCTGATAACTTTGTATTCAGGGATCCGCAGACCCTGTTCGCTGAAACGCTCTTTAGATGCCAATTTGTCAAGCGCCATATGAGAAGCTTCCGGTCCCGATCCTGTGTATGTTATATTTTTTTCAGCAAGCATCCGCTGGACAGTCCCGTCCTCGCCGAACTTTCCGTGAAGAGCGATAAAAGCAACGTCAATATCGGCCTGATCTACTTTGCTGAAGAAGTCATCCTCATTGACGTCTATAAATGCCGTGTTCATGCCCATATCCTGTAGCGCGCTGAAGACGGCTTTTCCGCTCTTGAGGCTTATTTCCCGCTCACTGGAACTTCCTCCGGCTAATACTCCTATCTTATATTTCTTCAATTCTTCCATATTTCTATTTCTGTC
>JBHIBX010000190.1:0-3070 GCA_046759285.1 Candidatus Omnitrophota bacterium | reverse complement strand
CTTGCATCTTCCCAATCGTCTCTTTCCTGGGCCTCTCTTACGCGGTAAAATTCAGGTTCAAAATACTTTTGTACCATCCCAATGAGATTTTCCTTCGCTTCTTCAATCCTCGCGTCTGTCTCAGCCGTTTTCCTCTCTGCCGCGACGAACCTTCTCCTTATCTCCGCTTTGGCCCTTTCGATCTTTTCTCTCTCCTCTTCCAGTTCGGCTAACCTGCTTTCAAGGCGGGCTGTTTCCCCTTCCAACTCCCTAGCCAGCTCATCATTTGATTCGAGCCTCGCGTTTTGAAGAGAATCCATTACCACCGTCAGATGCCCCAACGTTTCTCCGATGGCATGCTCTAAGGCCCTGGGGCTTATTTTGGCGTCTATCGCCCGAAGGAGCCTCTTTATCTCCATTTCCAGCTCGGTTATCTCGTCTTCGTAATCGGCTATCTGTCCTTTCAGCTGCTCTACTCTACCCGTCCTTGCCCCGGCTGTCGCTCTGGCAAGGGCAGTCTGAGCCTGCCTTATCTTTTCTTTTAATTTTTCTACTTTGCCTTCCCTGGCCTCTATTCCGCCGCCCTCTATTCCTGGATACTCCTTCTCGATCTCATCGATCTGCTTCTTTTTAGCCTCCAGATAATAAGCCTCAAAATATGCTGTTAAATTATCCGCGATAGCGCCCTGGAGTAATCTAGATAAGCGCGTGAAATTTTCACCGGCCTGGCGGAGAGGGGGAAGCGTTATGCCCTCTGTCCTTTTGTCTTTCAAAACCGTCTGGATTATAAAATCTCTCATGAAAGGATCGCCGTCCGGACCAAAAAGCGCCGCAACAGCTTCCGTAAATTCACTTTTTCTGCTGGTGAAAAGATCCCACAACCGTGTATCTATTTGCGCCCTCACTGCGGCTTTTTGCGTTCTTGAAAGGATCTTTCCTTTCCTCTGCAGAACATTGAACACCATGTGCTCAAGGAGGGGTATAGGCTCCGCTATAAGCCATTCAATTGCTTTAAGACCGTACTGTTCGGACATGTAACGGGCAAGAGTTCTGCATATTATTGCGATAAGTTCGTCCGCCTCTTCCGTAATTGTCGGGGGTTTTCCATCCATTTCTTCCAATTCGTACCATGCCTCAAATTCATGAACAACGTCCACGTGGAACCTTTCGTCGTCTTCTACTATTTTCCTTACTCTTTCCCGCTCTCTTTCTGTTTCGGCGGATATTTGCGGGGTTTCACCGGCTATGTGCCGCTTTAATCCTTCCAGCATGGATACGGCTCGGCCGAATATGCCTATGGGTAGCTTTACGGGTGCGCCCTGCGAAGGTCTGATTTCCGCGGGTTCGGCTGTCTGTGGAGCTTCTTCCATGATCATATACTCTGGTTTCCTCATTAACCGGTACGTATCCGCGGCTGTTCGCTTCATACCACCGGTCAGCTCCCTGTGCTCGGGTATAAAGCTTGAAAGAAAACCTCTTCTCACACTTTTTGGCTGCCGCGTCTCTCTGTCGAGCCTGCTGGTTATCCACTGCTCATCCATGAACTTGTCTCGCACCTTTTTCGCTTCTGCCAGGTCTTTCTTTTCTGCTTTTAGAAGGGCCTCTGCGGTATTTAGCCTTGCTAGTATAGCGTTTAGATCCTGTTCGTGAACCGTGTTCCCGGCTTCAACGGACTGCCTATACGATTCGGCTTGCCTCTTCAGCTCCGCCCGTTCCCTCTCCCGTGATTCGATTGCTTCTTCAAGCATTCTTACTCGATCTTCATATTCGGTTATTCTTTGCTGGAATTCTGCTTCTTTAGCGCTGAACTTTCTGAGTCTTAACCGTGCGAGATTTTCCATCCGTGTCCTGCGATAATATCCCATACTCATTAATCTATCGGCAGTTACTTCGAGTCCGCTCTTGACAATAAAATTGCGCTTCTTGTAAAGATTTTGAAGACTTATTAGAAGCAGGGGGAATGTCTGTAGATTTATCCGGATACCCTCGTTCTCCAGGAAAATGATCCGGGCCTGGATGTCTTCTATTGAAAGTAGAGGCGACAAGAAACGAGTCGCTGTTCTTTGCGTTATTTCTATTCCCCTGTCCCTTAAAAACTTGACCCTTTCTTTTATTTTCTCCAGGGTAATGCCGTCATCATAAATGGCCATCCTTAGAAATTTTCTTACGCGCCTGGGCACCTCGCTAATAAGCTCAGGTATGGATTTTAGAATATCTTTGCCCATAAGCCCCAGAGACGCGAAATAAAACCTTTTCTGCTCGCGCTGTGAGAGAAGCAGAACCAGTTTATCTACGCTTTTCTTGAAGTTTTCGACTGTTACGGGAAGGCCGTATTTTGTAAGAAAAGTATGCTTTCTTCGGAGAGCGCCGAACGGATAGCCCAATAGCGATATATAACCTCTTTCATGGGGGCGGATCCCGGCTATGCCAACAAGAAAATTGTGATTATAGCTTAAAAGGGTATGATCTACATTGAGCAGGAATACCGTCCGATAATTTACCGGTACTTCTTTGTCCCACAAAAATGCTCCTCTTTCTATCAGTTCCTGCAGGCTGAGGTCATCGTTGTTGATGATCTTCCTTATGAACTTTCTGAGGCGCTTCGGCCGGGCAGCTCTTACTGCATCATCGATCGGCTCCGTCGGGCTCATAAGGCCTTTGGAGGCGAGGTAATCGGCTTTCTGGTGCCGGAGGCGCTGCTCCTCGGGTATGGCATAATGAAGCTTTTCTATTGTCTTGCTCAGGTTATCGGTGTTTACTTCAAGCTCGTGCCTTTTAATAAACGCAAGTCTTCCGTTCAGAATGTTCTCTGGAATGCCTAAAAGAGATGCAAAACCTTTCTCGCTGTGGTCGATCCCCATGTCTTCAAGTAAATGAACTCTGTTCCTGAGTTCGGTAGTAAAATGTAGCGCAAGAAGGAATAATCTATTAAGGCCTACCTCTATCCCCATTCCATGCAAGTATCCGATATTTACATCAATGCCTACATTGGTAAATTCGTCATTATAGATAATATTTCTTAGTATTTTTCTGTTATGCCTCGAGGGCACAGCATCTATAGCTTCGCTGATCGGCCTTTCCTCGTGCCTGA
>JBHIBX010000189.1:0-3083 GCA_046759285.1 Candidatus Omnitrophota bacterium | reverse complement strand
ATCATGAGTTGCAGTTTTTTCGCTTTTATCTCTTCCAATCCTGTCTGTTCTTTCAGGAATTCTTTCTTCTCCTCTAGCTGTGAATATGGCTGCTTTAGCGTCGGCCTGAAATTTGTGCTATCGCAAGCGATCTTCGTTCCTTTAGGGAGATTCTCTTTGATCCAATCTGCCGCGACTACCCTCGTATCTTCCGAAGAAAACAGCATATCCGCTTTTATGGATTTAACGCCTGTCGGAATCAACCAGCAAATGGAGATAAAAACGATGAGCTTCTGAACCAGTGGAAACTTGAAAAGTTTATATAAATACTCAAAAATCAGGTAGGATGCGCCTATGGCTAAAAAAGGAACCAGCGGTAAAACATATCTTGCGAAATGCTGGCTTCTATAAACCAGGACTACATAAAAAACAACCGGAAAAGAAATAAATATTTTCCCCCATGCTGCTTTTTTGAAAAATAATAGCACTAAGCCGATAACTCCGATAACTGCCAGATGGAGAGATATGCCCTCGGATAAGGAATAAAAGATATGGTGCTTCCATCCCGTGTACCAAAACGCTCCGGCCTGATGCATAAATGATCCTGAAAAACCGGGAAAATCAAGAACCATGAACGGGTTGACAAGGATAAAAGTGATTATAGAGACCAGGCCTCCTGCCCATAAATTTCTGGATAAAATTATATTCTTCCATTCTTCCCTGTTACGTTTCATTGCCGCAAGATGCGTTAACAAATATGGAATCGCGAGAAGCACAGCGTTATATTTTACGCCTACAGCAAGTCCAAGAAAAATACCGGTAATGCAATAATTCCGTACTGAGGATTTCTCATATATAAGAAATAGGCTAATATATGTAAGTATCGTTAGCATGACTAAAAGCATGTCTGTATAAATGTAATGTGAATTTATGACATTAAGGAACGAAATGGCCATAATAGCGCTTGAATACAGAGCAACCCTTACTGACATGAACTTTCTGGCGAGCTGGTACGTGAAAATAATACAAAGTATCCCCGGAAGAACACCGATAAAAAATCTGCCGATCAGGTAAAATGCGGTTGGATCTTTAAAAAACTGGATCGCGAAATCTTCAGCGGAAGGGTATACCCCAAAAATCTTTCCAACGATAAAAAATATACCGTATATAAAAAACAGCAGATATGAAGTCAAGGGGGGAATTGCAAAAAAATGCGGGTTTAGATCCCCAGTTCCGTACGCGAGAGCGTGGTTTACGACAACCGGTTCATCCTGGTGAAAAGGATAAGGCAGGCCAAATCCTAATCCCCAAAGACGCAAAATTAAACCGACAAGAACTATAATTATAAATATTGTCCTGTTTATGCCTGGTCTCATCTATGGATTCTTCTGATCTTAAAAATATCCCATAGCATCCGCAGGGATGATGATACAGGATGAACGGTGCTGCTTGGTGAGTTTTTCCATTTGACGCCGATTTCCCTGACTTTGTATCCTCTCTTACGGGCAAGAAAAAGCAGTTCAGCATCAAAAGCGAAACCATCAGTCGTCAAATTCCCAAAAAGAGACTTTGCGGCATCCTGCTTAAAAAGTTTGAAACCGCATTGAGTATCCTTAAAATTCTCGCCCAGGAACATTCGAACCAACAAATTAAAAACTTTCCCCATTGTCTGCCTATACAAAGGCTGTCTCATGACAACATTGGAAGTATTTATGGAGCGTGACCCGACGGCTATATCTGCTCCGCATTCTATGCCATGCAACAATTTCTCGATCTCGTCTATTGGTGTTGAAAGATCCGCATCAGTGAATAAAATATATTCGCCAATAGCCTCTCTGACGCCCCTTTTGACGGAATAACCCTTTCCCATGTTCTTTTCATTGGCCAAAACCCCCAAGCGTCCTTTTTGCGCCAGGTTGCTTTCTAAAGCAATTTTTTTCGTCTTGTCTGAGCTTCCATCATCGACCACAAGGATCTCGTAGTCGAAGCCTTTCCCTTCCAGGAAAGATTCGATTTTTTGAAGCGTCGAGGCTATCCTCTCTTCTTCGTTATATGATGGAATAATTACGGAAAGATACATAAAGATTAGATCCCTATTTTACAAAAAACTCTTTAACGGTGTTAATGACGTAATCTATCTGTTCATTCGATAGTTCAGGGTAAACTGGAAGGGAGAGCACTTTTCCAGTCGTTTTTTCGGAAACGGGAAAACTGCCTACGGAATATCCAAGATCTTTATAACATTCTTGAAGATGCAGAGGAACCGGATAATAAACGCGCGCCGCGATGCCTTTATCATTAAGATACCGCAGCATCTCATCGCGATTACTTACTGCCATTGTGTACTGGTGGTATGTATGCGTGTTGCCCTGGGAAACCTTTGGTGTTCTGATCCCCAGCGGTGAAAACGCTTTATCGTATTTGGCGGCAATAGTCCTTCTTGCTTCAAGCCAATCGTCCAGCTTCTTCAATTTGACCCTTAGTATCGCGGCCTGAAGACTGTCGAGACGCGAATTATATCCTATTTCGTCATGGATGTACTGCTTGCTGCTGCCGTGAACGCGCAGTTTCTTTATATGTTCTATTAATGAAGCGTCGGAAGAGATAACCATCCCCCCGTCTCCAAATCCACCGAGATTCTTACTGGGAAAAAAGCTCAGACACCCTGCATCACCGAAGCTCCCGGCTTTGCGTCCCTTATATGTGGCCCCTACCGCCTGGGCGCAATCTTCAATGACTTTCAGTTTATATTTCCCGGCTATATCCATGATGGGGTCCATATCCGCGCATTGCCCATAAAGATGCACCGGAATTATGGCCTTTAAATTGTTCCCGGCGCCCGGTTTCCTGTCCCTTAATAATTCCTTCACTTTATCAGGGTCTATGTTGTACGTTTCTGGATCTATATCAACGAACACGGGCTTTGCTCCTAATGCTGAAATAGACTCGGCAGTCGCGAAAAAAGTAAACGGTGTAGTGATCACCGCATCGCCCTCCCCGACCCCGGCTACCCGAAGGGAGAGGATAAGCGCGTCCGTCCCTGAAGCGACACCGGCCGCCTGGGCAGTGCCGCAATATCCAGCGATCTCACTTTCCAAGCCGTT
>JBHIBX010000188.1:0-3100 GCA_046759285.1 Candidatus Omnitrophota bacterium | reverse complement strand
GATCATCGGGAGAAAATCAATGAATCATGACAACAGTACTCATTTAGAGTGAGGTAAAAGTATTATGCTCTTCCAAGAAGTGCTCGGATTGATGGTTGATTTCTGGGCATCTGCTATGGAAATTTTCTGGTTTTTCATTGTTTCCATTCTGGTGGCCGCTGCCATAAACGCCCTTAAACTTGATCGCAAGGTAGTACATTTTTTCGAGCGGGCAGGAGTTTGGTCTGTAGTGGGAGCACTGATGCTTGGTATAGTTAGCCCATTTTGAGCTCTTGGCGTGCTGCCCGTGGTGGCGGCCTTGTTGGCTTCTGGTGTTCCCCTGGCCCCCGTAATGGTTTTTCTTATCAGCTCACCGCTGATGAGTCCCAGCGCGTTTATAATCACTTTAGGTGGTCTGGGGCCTGCACTTGCGACGGGTAAGATTACAGCAGCTTTGATTATAGGGCTCGCAGCTGGTTTGGTTACTCACCACCTCACAAGACTCGGCTACCTGGGTCGGCACACGTTGAAGCTTAAAGATGATGATTATCATAGCTCGTCTCCTTCCCTCGGAGAACCTCGCTCCCGGTCACAAGTCTTCCAAGCGTTTTTGCGAGGCACATATGGCATGACCCGCATGATAGGCAAGTATCTTTTAGTGGCTTTGGTACTCCAGGTACTTCTAAAGCGATACGTACCCGCCGAATGGGTAGAGGGCATTTTAGGGAGCAGCCAAGCATGGTCCGTCGTTCTCTCTTCCATTATCGGTGTACCACTCTATGTAAACGGCATATCCGCCGTGCCGGTGCTACAAGGCCTTTTAAGGATGGGTATGGATCCGGGAGCAGTGCTGGCATTCCTGGTAGCTGGACCTGTAATGACTGTTCCTTCAGTGGTGGCGGTTATGGCGTTAGTACGCAGGCAGGCGCTCTACGTGTACGTGTCAGTGGGACTGTTGGGGGCCATTTTTATGGGGTACAGTTATCAGCTTGCGACAGGTGTATTCTAAAGGGATTTGTCAACTTACATAAGCTTAAAGAGGTGACGGGCAGGCCCCAACTTACAGTCATTATTGACCGTGCGGTTTTGCAGATGTATGACCGGTTCTACGGTGCTCACTGATTGATCAAGTTGCAATGTGAAAGGAGGTGCTATGGCTCAACGAGCGTTTCAGGATGAGATAAGTGGAAATCAGTGCTGGGGCTGTGGTAGCGTCAAAGATAACGGGTTGCAGATAAAGAGCTACTGGTCCGGCGATGAAGCAGTATGCACTTGGCAGCCTAAGGCCTATCACAACGCGGGTCCGCGGCACATTTTGATAGGTCATATCCCGGTGAACAGAGTACACAAGCATTGGAAAGAGCGGTGGCAGATGAGGAGGCATTGATCCGTCATACAGCCATATCCAATTTGGTCCAGTTAGACCCCAATGAGCGAATTAAATTGCTTACCCCCTTACTGTACGATCCGGTCAAAGCCGTACGCATACAGACCGCCCGTGATCTGACACAAGTACCACCAGAATTATTGAATACCGAAGAGGAAAAGATTTTCCAGGCCAATCTCAGGGATTATCAGAAGGCCATGGAGTATGCAGCAGACTTCTCCCATGCCAGGATGAACCTCGGAAACATGTATGTCAATCTCCGCCGCTTTGACCTTGCCGAAAAACATTATAAGGCGGCCTTTCAAATAGACAAGCTCTTCTATCCGGCAAAGGTCAACCTCGCCATGCTTTACAATCGAATGGGCAAGAATGATGAGGCAGAAAAACTTTTTCGTGAAGTGGTCGAGACCAACCCCGAGCTTCACGAAACATCGTATTCCCTTGGGCTCTTACTCGTGGAGCAAAAAAAATATTACGAGGCCGTGCAATATCTCAAAAACGCGGCCAAGGGCCTACCGAACCGGGCACGCATCCATTATAATCTCGGGCTTCTCCTTCAGCAGTTAAGAGAATATGCAGAGGCGGAAGCCTCCCTGCTCAGGGCCCTTGAGATCGAGCCCGATTCCATGGATTATCTCCATGCCGTTGCCGATTACTATATAAAGAGAAGCAAATTCCGCGAGGCAAAGGCAATTGTTGAACAGATGATCTCCAAACACCCTTCAAAAATTATAGGACATGATCTTCTCAAATATATCAACAGGGCATTGAAAGAAAATGACTAGTATTCACTCAAGTTTTGATGCTGAAGTATCAAAGATCACGGTACGGTAAAGCAGTCACAATTGGAATATTTTTCAAAACCCCTCTGTGATTAGCGGGATAGTAACAAAATCCTCTTAAAACTTAAACCGTCGACGGTTACCCACTAATATCACCATTAAAAAAAGACTTGAAAAATAAATTATTATTTTTTATATTACATGAAAAATTAAAAAACTTTCTTAAATTATCATGTATAAAAGAATTCAAAATTTAAGATTAAGCTCTCAGGAGAGCTGTTTTCTTTGGGGGCCTCGCCAAACGGGTAAAAGCACTCAATTAAAAAAGCTGTTCCCTGAAGCCATGCGATATGATCTGCTACTTTCTCCTGAATATCAAAGGCTTTTAAGGTCACCTGAGCTTATTCGGGAAGAATGTTCAGCCGTGGGCATCGACGGGGATACTCAGCGGGACCCTATTATTATTGATGAGATTCAAAAGATTCCCTCTCTAATGGACGAAATCCACTGGTTAATAGTCAATAAAGGATTGCGCTTCATTCTGTGTGGATCCAGCGCGAGAAAATTAAAGAGAGGTCAGGCAAATCTTCTAGGAGGGCGGGGAGTTAGATACGAGATGTATCCGCTCACGTTTCAGGAAATCCCTGATTTTGAACTAGTCAAAGCGCTCAATTCGGGATTGATTCCTCGCCATTATGACAGCAAAAATCCCGAACGGCTGATTCAGTCGTACATTGGAGATTATCTTAAGGAAGAGATCGTGGCCGAGGCGTTGACACGCAATATTCCCGCATTCAATCGATTCCTTGAGATAGCCGCCCTTTCAAACGGTGAGATACTCAGCTACACGAACATCGCCCGTGAGTGTTCAGTAAGCAGTCCGACGGTCAGAGAATATTTTTAGATACTGGAAGATACACTTATCGGAAGACAGTTGCCTGCCTACAGAAAA